>NZ_JBKFSQ010000034.1:0-45593 GCF_046569525.1 Salmonella sp. 741265055_HSA
CGAGCGGTCGGAGGTTCGAATCCTCCCGGATGCACCATATTCTCCGTACTTTCAGCGATGAAGATAAGATAGCTATAATCACCGCTGGCACCAGGAAGGATAACGTTGCGTCAGCAACGGCCCATAAGGCGAATAATCCTCCCGGATACGTTCCTGCCCTGCAATCGCTTTTCCCCTTATCCTGAACATACCTCTTCATCTCTATTAGCGACAAAATCAACCAATTGCGATAAAGTACTGTCTGGTTATTCGGTTTGCGAGAACACGATGTACGCACGTTATGCTGGTTTGATTTTTGATATGGACGGTACTCTCCTGGATACCGAACCCACGCATCGCAAAGCGTGGCGTGAGGTTTTGGGGCGCTATGGTCTTCGTTTTGATGAACAGGCAATGGTCGCGCTTAACGGTTCGCCAACCTGGCTTATCGCCCAGTCAATCATTGAGCTTAACCATGCCGATCTTGATCCCCTGTCACTGGCGCGCGAGAAAACCGACGCGGTAAAAAGCATCCTGCTGGACTGCGTAGAACCGCTGCCGCTGGTTGAGGTGGTTAAAGTGTGGCATGGGCGGCGTCCCATGTCGGTCGGTACCGGTAGCGAAAGCGCTATCGCGGAAGCCTTGTTAGCGCATCTGGGACTGCGTCGTTATTTTGATGCGGTTGTGGCGGCAGATCACGTACAGCATCACAAACCCGCGCCTGACACCTTCCTACTGTGCGCCCAGCGGATGGGCGTCATGCCGACGCAGTGCGTGGTATTTGAAGATGCCGATTTTGGTTTACAGGCGGCGCGGGCGGCGGGAATGGATGCCGTGGATGTTCGACTATTGTGAGTGACGGACTGTCGCTCCTGTCTCTGTTTGCCAGCAGTTTTCTCAGCGCGACGCTGTTACCCGGTAATTCTGAGGTGGTTTTGGTTGCTATGCTGGTCTCCGGCGTCAGTCATCCCTGGGTCTTAGTCTTAACAGCAACAATGGGTAATAGCCTTGGAGGGGTAACTAACGTTATTCTTGGGCGTTTCTTTCCGCTGCGCAAAACGTCGCGCTGGCAGGAAAAAGCGACTGGCTGGCTAAAGCGTTATGGCGCAGCCACACTATTATTAAGCTGGATGCCGGTCATCGGTGATTTGTTGTGCCTGTTAGCGGGATGGATGCGCATCCCGTGGGGGCGGACGATCTTTTTTTTGTGTCTTGGTAAGGCGCTGCGCTATGTTGCGCTCGCAGCGGCGACGGTTCAGGGCATGATGTGGTGGTAATAATTGTAGGTTTGGCATGTATGTATGGCCGCCATTACAGTTATGCTTATTAAAACGATTTGGACAGGCGGGAGGTCAATTTGATCCCGGACGTATCACAGGCTCTGGCCTGGCTGGAAAAACATCCTCAGGCGTTAAAGGGGATACAGCGCGGGTTAGAGCGCGAAACGCTGCGTGTCAATGCTGATGGCACGCTGGCGACAACAGGTCATCCTGAAGCGTTAGGTTCAGCGCTGACCCATAAATGGATTACCACGGATTTTGCGGAAGCCCTACTGGAGTTTATTACGCCAGTCGATGGCGATATCCAGCATATGCTCACCTTTATGCGCGATCTCCATCGGTATACGGCCAGGAAACTGGGCGATGAGCGAATGTGGCCATTAAGTATGCCCTGCTATATTGCGGAAGGGCAGGACATAGAGCTGGCGCAGTACGGCACATCACATACGGGGCGCTTTAAGACGCTCTATCGCGAAGGGCTGAAAAATCGTTATGGCGCTTTGATGCAAACCATCTCCGGCGTACATTACAATTTTTCATTACCGATGGCGTTCTGGCAGGCGAAATGCGGCGTTACGGAAGGCGAAGCGGCAAAAGAAAAAATTTCTGCCGGCTATTTTCGTCTGATTCGCAACTATTACCGTTTTGGCTGGGTCATCCCCTATCTGTTTGGCGCGTCTCCGGCCATTTGTTCCTCTTTCCTGCAAGGAAAGCCAACCACATTACCGTTTGAAAAAACGGACTGCGGCATGTACTACCTGCCGTATGCGACGTCGCTGCGTTTGAGTGATTTGGGTTATACCAATAAGTCGCAAAGCAATCTCGGAATTACGTTTAACGATTTGCATGAGTATGTGGCAGGTCTGAAGCGGGCAATTAAAACCCCTTCCGAAGAGTACGCGCGGATTGGTCTGGAAAAAGACGGCAAGCGGCTACAGATTAACAGCAACGTTCTGCAAATTGAAAATGAGCTGTACGCGCCCATTCGTCCCAAGCGCGTGACGCGCAGTGGCGAATCGCCTTCTGACGCGCTTCTGCGTGGTGGTATTGAGTACATCGAAGTTCGTTCTCTCGATATTAACCCGTTCTCACCGATCGGCGTAGACGAGCAACAGGTGCGCTTCCTCGATCTGTTTATGGTCTGGTGCGTATTGGCCGATGCGCCGGAAATGAGTAGCGATGAGCTGTTATGTACGCGTACTAACTGGAATCGCGTTATTCTGGAAGGGCGTAAGCCGGGCCTGACGTTAGGCATTGGCTGTGAAACTGCGCAGTTCCCGCTGCCCAAAGTAGGGAAAGATCTCTTCCGCGATCTGAAACGTGTGGCGCAAACGCTGGACAGTATCCACGGGGGAGAGGAGTATCAAAAGGTGTGTGACGAGTTGGTCGCCTGCTTTGATAATCCTGAACTGACATTCTCCGCCCGGATCCTACGGTCTATGATTGATGAAGGCATTGGCGGCACCGGGAAAGCGTTCGGTGAGGCTTACCGTAATCTGTTACGCGAAGAGCCGCTGGAGATTTTACAGGAAGAAGAGTTTATTGCTGAACGTGACGCTTCAGTACGTCGTCAGCAGGAGATTGAGGCGGCGGATACCGAGCCGTTTGCCGCGTGGCTTGCGAAGCACGCCTGACCCAAAAGAAAAAGGCCACTCATGGAGTGGCCAAAATTTCATCACTGAAAACAGGGATGATGATAACAAATGCGCGTCTTTCATATACTCAGACTCGCCCCGGAACAAAGAGTTCAGTTTATTTTTAAAAAATTATCGGAGGTGACTAAATGCCATTATTAGATAGCTTCGCAGTCGATCATACCCGGATGCAAGCGCCGGCGGTCCGCGTGGCAAAAACGATGAACACCCCGCATGGCGACGCAATCACCGTATTTGATCTGCGTTTTTGCATTCCGAACAAAGAAGTGATGCCGGAAAAAGGGATTCATACGCTTGAGCATCTGTTTGCTGGCTTTATGCGCGACCACCTTAATGGTAACGGCGTTGAGATTATCGATATCTCGCCGATGGGCTGCCGTACCGGCTTTTACATGAGCCTGATTGGCACGCCGGACGAGCAGCGTGTTGCCGACGCCTGGAAAGCGGCGATGGCGGATGTGCTGAAAGTGCAGGATCAAAACCAGATCCCGGAGCTGAACGTTTACCAGTGCGGTACGTATCAGATGCACTCGCTCAGTGAAGCGCAGGACATTGCCCGTCATATTCTGGAGCGTGATGTACGCGTGAACAGCAATAAAGAGCTGGCGCTACCGAAAGAAAAACTGCAGGAACTGCATATTTAGTCTTATTGGTAAGCGGTTCCAGTATTTAAATTAACCCCGGTTTATGTCCGGGGTTTTTTATTGCTTAATATAATTTTTGTTTATTATATTTGCGGCGAGAATACATTTTAAATTAAGTAGTGCCTGGCCTGTTAAATAATAAAGTGTGATCTGGTAAACAGAAAAGGCGGCATAATTAACGATGCCAGAGTGTATTGATCACATAAACTAAAAATCATAAATAATTAATAGAAAAACATAATGGAATGCGCCAGATATCCAGGTAATAACAAGACTCTACTAATAGCCGGTAGATGGGGTTTTTAGCAAATCTTATCTGGTATACATCAAACTTAAGGGATAAAAAATGAAGGCTAAATATTTGGCGCTGCTGATCGGTGCTTGCTTTTCTCATAACCTTTGGGCAGCGAATAATATCACTATTGAGCAGCGTCTGGCTGAACTGGAGCAACGTGTTGTTAATGCTGAAAAACGGGCATCCGATGCCGAGGCGCAAATTCGCTCGCTGAAACAGCAGCAGGTCGCCGCTACGCCGACGGTGAATGTCCAGTCCGCCGAGCCCATAGCAGCAGGTAAAAAGCCGCCGAAGCTGACCTTATCCGGATTCAGCGATATTAAGTTCTATGGCGATGTCGAATTTAATATGGATGCGGCAAGCCGTTCCGGTAGCCTGACATCGATGAGAACGTCAGCGAATAAAGATTGGGCATCAGGAACCAATGAACGCTGGGATATTAACGGACGCCTGTTGCTGGGCTTTGATGGCTACCAGCGGCTGGACAATGGTAATTTTGCCGGATTCTCTGTACAGCCACTGGCGGACCTGACCGGAAAAATGAACCTTGATGATGCTGTTTTCTTCTTTGGTCGTGAGAATGACTGGAAAATTAAGGTTGGTCGTTTTGAAGCCTACGATATGTTCCCGCTGAATCAGGATACGTTTATTGAATATTCGGGGAATACAGCGAACGATCTTTACAGTGACGGTTACGGCTATATCTATATGATGAAAGAAGGACGGGGACGTAGCGACAGTGGGGGTAACTTCCTGCTGAGTAAAACCATCGACAACTGGTATTTCGAAGTTAACACATTGCTGGAAAATGGCAGTACGTTATATACCGAGAAGCAGTACCACGGAATGGATTTAACCAACGATAAAAACGCGGCTTACGTCCGTCCGGTTATCGCCTGGCAAAACGGGCGTTTTTCAACGGCGATAGCGATGGAAAGTAACGTCGTTAACAACGCCTATGGCTATTATGAGAATGGGAAGTGGATCGATCAGTCAGATCGTACGGGCTATGGTTTTACCATGACCTGGAATGGTCAAAAAACTGACCCGGAAGATGGCGCAGTGATTAACCTGAATACCGCCTATATGGATGCGACCGATGAGACAGATTTTACCGCTGGGGTGAATGCGCTGTGGCATCGATTTGAACTGGGTTATATCTATGCGCATAACAAAATCGAAGCCTTCAATGCTACCAATATCGATGCCGTTTGTGAGGACGATTGTTGGATCACCGATCCCGGCAATTATGACATTCACACTATTCATGCCTCATATTTATTCCCCAACGTGATGGATATGAAAAACTTTAACATCTATCTCGGTGCCTATGCTTCATGGGTAGAGGCCAATCCGAATAATGGCGATAACAGTGAAGATGCGCGTTACGGCGGGCGTCTGAGATTCAAATATTTCTTCTGATTGTTGGTCTACTAAAAAAGGGATCCGCAGATCCCTTTTATCAGATAGTTAGTGCGCGCCGCCGCCGCCGCCGCCCGCACCGAAGGGCGGTTTGGCGAACCACACCAGGCCGAGCAGCACCAGGAAGATCCCCGCCGACATCCAGAAGATTTCGTTGGCGGAAATAATCAGCCCCTGATTCGTGATTTGCTGGGCTATCCAGCCTGACGCCTGTTGGTGCGTCATCCCTAAGCCTTCCAGTTTATCGTACATAGCCTGAGCGTTTGGATTATACGCCGTAATCGACTCCGTGAGCTGAGCATGGTGTAGCGACTCACGATCGGTCCACATAGTGGTGGTAATCGAGGTGCCGATGGAGCCCGCCAGCGTTCGCGTGAAGTTCGACAGGCTTGATGCCGCCGCCAGCCGTTCTGGCGGTAACCCGGAGAGCGTAATGGTGGTCAGAGGCATAAAGAAGCAGGCGACGGCAAATCCCTGAATAAACTGCGGCCATGCGGAAGCGCCGAAATCCATACCCGGTTCGAACGTCCAGGCGCGCCAGTAAAAACAGACGGCGTACATAATGAAGCTGAACGTGACCAGCCTGCGCATATCCAGTTTATGCGCGAAGCGTCCGATAATCGGCGACAAAATTACCGGAATAATGCCGACTGGCGCCGACGCCAGACCTGCCCACGTTGCGGTATAGCCGTACACCTCTTGCAAAAGCTGCGGCAGTAGAACAATGGCGCCGAAATAGAGCATATAGGCAAGGCTGATGCACAAGCAGCCAATCGTGAAGTTACGCGATTTAAAAAGAGAAAGATCGACGATAGGGTGATCGTCGGTCAGTTCCCAGACGATCAGGAAACTGATGGCGATGACGGCGACCACGGTCAGGATGATAATTTCCTGTGAGGAGAACCAGTCCAGCTCTTTACCGCGATCGAGCATAATTTGCAGGCTGCCGATGCCAATCACCAGTAACGCCAGCCCGACGGCGTCAATACGTCGCCGTTCGGTATGCGTTTCACGTCCGCGCAGCGTGTGTAACGTCATCAGGACGACGGCGATGCCAATCGGCACGTTGATGAAGAAAATCCATCCCCAGTGGTAATTATCACTGATGTAGCCCCCCAGAATCGGGCCGCAAATCGGCGCGACAATGACGGTCATTGACCAGAGCGCCAGCGCAATGGAGCGCTTTGCGGGCGGATAGTTATTCAGCAACAGGCTTTGCGAGAGCGGAATCAGCGGCCCGGCGACCACGCCCTGCACCACGCGGAAGAAGATCAGCATATTCAGGCTGCTGGATACGCCACAGGCCCAGGAGGCCGCGGCAAAGGCGACCGTCGACCACATGAACAGTTTGACTTCGCCAAAACGTTTCGCCAGCCAGCCGGTTAAGGGAATCGAGATAGCGTTCGCCACCCCGAAAGAGGTGATAACCCATGTCCCCTGGCTTAGGGAAGAACCCAGGTTCCCGGCGATGGTAGGAATCGCCACGTTGGCAATGGTGGAGTCCAGCACCTGCATGAATGTCGCCAGCGACAGCGCGATCGTCATGATGACGAGCTGCGCGCCCTCCAGCGGTTTTTGCTGTTGTATCACACGCACCTCAGGATTAACCCGCGTTAGCCTGCACGATGTCGTCGATCAGTTTATTGACCGGCGCGAGATTAATTTCGCGTGCGTTACTTTCGGCAACCGGCGTCGTTCGTACCTGGCTGGCCAGTACCTGACCGTCGCGATTAGCGGTATCCACGGTGACCAGCGTCGATAAACCAATACGCAGCGGATGTTGTTCTAACTGGCGGGCGTCCAGTTCGACGCGTACTGGCAGACGTTGAACCACTTTAATCCAGTTACCCGTCGCATTTTGCGCGGGCAGCAGGGAGAAGGCGCTGCCTGTTCCCATATCCAGACCGACGACTTTACCGGTGTATTTTACGTCGTCGCCATAAATATCAGTAATCACCGTCACTGGCTGCCCAATGCGCATGTTCGCTAATTGGGTCTCTTTAAAGTTAGCGTCCACCCACAGATCGGTTGCAGGCACCACGGCCATCAGCGGCGTGGTGGGGCTGATTTGCGCGCCAGGCTGGACGGCGCGGCGGGAGACATAACCGGTCATCGGGCTGACGATGCGAGTACGCTCCAGCGCCAGCCAGGCGTTACGCACTTCGGTCGCCGCTTGTTGAACCGCGGGCTGATCTGCCAGATTACTGTTGAGTATCATTGCCTGGTTGGCATTGTACTGTTGAATGGCGACATCCAGTTGTGCCTGCGCGCTGGCGACGGCATCGCGGGCGTGTTGCAGTTCTTCACGGCCAATAAGATTGGCATTCCCCAGCGGCACACGACGGTTAAGGTCGCTTTGCGCCTGCGCCAGGGCGGTTTTTTGCACGTCGATATTCGCCTGCAACTGCTTGCTGTTAATCATCAACTGGTGCGTCTGACGCACGCTGGAGGCCAGCGCCGTTTTGGCTTTTTCAAACGCTTGTTTGGCGTCAGTCTGATCGAGCGTGACCAGAACATCGCCCTCTTTTACAAAGTCGGTGTTATCAGCCCAGACTTTCGTCACGCTGCCTGACACCTGCGCCATGATTTGAACCTGGTTCCCTGCCACGTAAGCATCATCTGTCTCTTCAATATGACGCAATACTAAAAACCAATAAATTCCATATGCCACGGCAATAATAATAAAGAGCAAGGTAAGAAGTAACAGCGCTGTTTTGCGCTTGCCTTTCTTCTTAGCCGGTTGCTGCGGGGTTTGGATCTCCGCATTTGCGCTCATGTTGTTCTCCACGATCTTATTATTCACATCGGCTGAGCCGACCTGTTGTCAGAAAGGCCAGCAGTAACGCGTGCCGGCCTGTCCGCTTTCCTGTTATTAATCTGGATTTTTGAGCGGGTCGGCGCTTTAGCGCAGCGCCTCAAGAACAGTGCCTTCCTGCTCCATTTGATCAAGACGCGTCAGGAGTTTACGAGTGATGTGCTCAAGTTGATCTTTTTCGGCAGTGCTAAGTGATGACCAGAGTTGATGCAGACAATGATGCTGAGGCGGAAGCACTTCTTGCAAAAATGCCTGGCCTTTCTCCGTTAATTGCAGATGCAGGCAACGGCGGTCGTTATCGCTCTCACGACGCTCAATCCAGCCGCGTTTTTCCAGCTCATCTGCAATGCGTGTCGCATTGGTGCGAGATGAACCCAGCGCGCAGCTTAATTCAGACGGCTGAATACTGTGGTTTTCCTGAGACTCCAGCGTAATCAACGCCATAAACAACGTCTCGTTAATCCCTTGAGCCTTCAGCATCTTATTGCGGTTTTCCAGGAGCTTGCCTTGCATGTGCATACAAAGACGAGTCAAAAGAATTTCCTGATAAGGAAAGTCTTCGTGACGGCTGGCGCGAAATTTTAGCATTTGTTCAATGGGCGTAAACGAACTATCCATTTGGGCATGACCTCATTAATTTCAGCCGATATAGTAACGACAGTGACAAATAAAGTAAATGTATTATTAATACAAAATCATTCTTTCAGGCTATAAAGCAACCAATGATACGCAGACTGAGACGCCAGCGGGAACATTGGGCCCGGTAAAGCGCCGCCTGCGGCAAATCCAGGAATGACGAGAAAAGCGTGAGTGCCTGCATGAAAAAATCAGGAGAGAACGATAAGCGGGAGGGGCGAAAGCCGGGTAAACGGCCTTACAACCCGATGCAAAAGCCACCGGAATATCACGGATAGCTATCGGTGAACGACCTTCGAATCCTTGAACGGGCGCTATTGGCCTGGGAGCAGATGGGGATGCAGGGCTTTCCATAGAATTATATTATTCTTCACCGGTATAAAAATAACCATGATAAATGAATAGCATAACCTTAACAGACTGGGGAGCTCCTTAACACCCTAAGGAGCTTAAACAAAGGTAAACGCTCACTATCCGCTTAATTTACGGCTTCCTGTCGGTGAAAACCTCGCCACCAGACCAGTAAATTAAGTAAGGCTACCGTGACACCCGCCAGACAAACGCCGGCCCAGCCGGCATGTTGCCAGGCGGAGGCGGAAATCAGCGACCCTGCAGCGCCACCGATAAAGTAGCTGGTCATATAGCCGGCGGTGAGCCGGTTACGCGCATCCGGATGCAAACGATAGATGACCGTCTGATTGGTGATATGTACCCCCTGAACGGTGAGGTCCAGTACCAGAATGCCAATAATCAGCGCCAGTACCGAGGTGTGCCCAAGCCAGATAGCCAGCCAGGAGAGTAACAGCAGCAGTAAGCCGAACGTGGTGGTGAGGTGAGATTTACCTTTATCGGCAAATCCGCCCGCCGGACGCGCGCCTAAAGCGCCGGCGGCCCCCGCCAGGCCAAACAGGCCAATCATCCCCTCGGAGTAGCTAAACGGCGGCGCGGCGAGCAAAAAGGCCATTGATGTCCAGAGGATGCTGAAATTAGCAAAGGTCAGACAGCCCAGCAGCGCGCGGGTACGCAGCAGCTTATCGTGAATAAACAGGCTGAATACAGAACCCAACAGTTGCGGGTAGTTAAGATGGGTGTCGGATTTGAGCTTTGGCAGTCCGCGCCACAACGCGACGGCCATCAGCGCCATCAGCGCCGACGCTACCCAAAATACGGTGCGCCAACCGCCGAGGTTTGCCAGCAGTCCGGCGACCGTTCGCGCCAGCAGGATCCCCAGCAACAGGCCGCTCATAATGGTGCCGACCACTTTACCGCGGGTGGCGGGCGTCGCAAGCGTGGCGGCCAGCGGAACCAGAATCTGCGCCACCACGGAGAACAGTCCGGTTAAGGCCGTTCCGAGTATCATCATGCTAAGCGACTGACTGCTGGCGGTGATCAGCATTCCGCCAGCCGCCAGCAACGTCATGGAGACAATCAGCGTTCGGCGTTCAAACATGTCGCCGAGCGGCACCAGAAACAACAGGCCAGCGGCATAGCCCAACTGCGCGGCGGTAACGATAAACCCTGCGGAGCTGGCGGAAAGCGAAAAGTGATGCGCGATGGTATCAAGCAGCGGCTGGGCATAGTAGTTGCTGGCGACCGCCAGACCCGTGGCCACAGACATTAAAACGATCAGCGCCGGGCTAAGCTCATGAGTGGGTTTCGTCATTATGGTAATCGTGATTCAGATAATTATTTCCTGGGAAAACAATCATAGCGGATGTTGATGAATAAAGGGGAACGGTGACGTGATGAATCGTGCGCTTTGAGGAGAGATTGCGTTGGCCGGATAGCAGCGCATGAACTGCGCCTTATCCGGCATAAAAAACGATACTATTTCTGCGCGGCCAGCGCTTCTTTCACCCAGCCGTCAAACTGCTGCTGGTGGGCGTTGATCCAGCCGTCCACGTGGCCCTGAACATCGGCTTCAGACGATTTACCGGCATGCATCATGGCGTTCTGCGCGTTGATATCCGCCAGCGGCAGCTTCATGATGGCGAACAGTTTCGCCGCCGCCGGGTTTTTCTCCGCCCATGCCTTATTGGCGACAATATGCATGGTATTAACCGGGAACCCATAGTTCGCGCCGTTCGGCAGTTTAGTATCAATATTTTTCTGTTCGCCCGGCAGGGAGGAGAACGGTACCTGTAGCCAGACGACATCTTTACCCGGCTTCATTACGTCGCTCACCCAGTACGGAGTCCAGGTGTAATACAGCACCGGCTTGCCTTCTTTAAAACGGGTAATGGTATCAGCCATCATCGCCGCATAGTTACCGTGGCTGACCTCAACGGTTTTTTGCAGATCAAACGCTTTATTCTGGTGATTGATCACGGCTTCGCAGCCCCAGCCCGGCGAGCAGCCCATCATGTCCGCTTTTCCGTCGCCATTGGTATCGAAGATTTTGGCGATTTTCGGATCTTTTAGCTGAGCGATATTGGTGATGTTGTACTGCTCGGCGGTTTTTTTATCGATCAGATAGCCCTGCGCAGCGCCGGAGACGAAGACGCCCTCGCGGTAAAACTTGTTGTCTCCGCCTGCTGCGGCATACATATCATCATGCAGCGGCTGCCAGTTCACGGCGGTAAACGTCGCATCGCCAGAGGCGATGGAGGTATAGCCTACGTTGTAATCGACTTCACTCGGCTTATTTACGGTATAACCCAACTTTTCCAGCGCCCGGCTGACCAGTAACGTCTGGAAGGTCTCTTCAGAAATCGTGCTTTGGATAGGTTGGACGGTAATGCCTTTGCCAGGCAGGTCGGCAGCGAAAGCGCTGGCGGTGACAAGGGTGGCAAACGCTGAGGCAAATATCACGGTATGTCGCATCGTTGTTCCTTTAATTATGGTAGAGAGTTGTAAGCCCGGTAAGCGCAGCGTCACCGGGCGTCAGGAGAGTTACTTAACGAAAGGGCGGGTGATTAGCCCAACAGGACCGGTGGTATACCAGCGACGGTTACCGCGGCTACGCGAGTCGCGTCCGACGGCCTGCGTCAGACGGTCCAGAATGATGGCGAGAATCACTATGCCGACGCCGCCGACGGTTGCCAGCCCCATATCAAGACGACCAATGCCGCGTAGTACCATCTGGCCAAGCCCGCCGACCGCAATCATCGAGGCGATGACGACCATCGAGAGAGCCAGCATCAGCGTCTGATTAACGCCTGCCATAATGGTGGGCATCGCCAGCGGTAGCTGCACTTTGAACAACATTTGGCGCGGGCTGGCGCCGAACGAGCGCGACGCTTCAATTAAGTCGGCAGGCACCTGGTTAATGCCCAGGATCGTCAGGCGTACAATCGGCGGTAGAGCAAAAATAATCGTCACCACCACGCCCGGCACGTTACCGATGCCGAATAACATGACAATCGGCACCAGATAGACAAACGCGGGCGTGGTCTGCATCGCATCCAGCAGCGGACGAACTATTTTGGCCGCGCGCGGGCTGCGCGCCAGCCAGATTCCCATCGGTAATCCGATCACGACGCAGAACAACAGGGCGGTCAGCACCAGCGCCAGGGTAATCATCGCCTGCGACCAGGCGCCGATCGCGCCGATGGCGATCAGCGATATCAGCGCCGCGATCCCCATGCCCACGCCGGAAACCTGCCAGGCAATCAGCGCAAAGAGAATAATCGCCACAGGGGCGGGCATTCCCAGCAGCAGTTGCTGAAAGCCGTTAAGGATGTAATCCACCGGCACACGAATCCCCTGAAAAAGGGGACGGAAATGGGTGACAACCCAGTCGATTCCCTCTGTGACCCAGCTATCCAGCGGGATCAGCGTCTTATGGAACGGGTCCAGAAGAGAAAAGTGTTCAGGGGCTGGCACGGGCGCGCTGTTCAACCAGTCGGTACTGCCGCCGTCCGTGGCTACGCCTGCCGGTGTTCCCCAGGCATCAGCCGTTTGCGTCGTCGTATCGGCCACCTGTGCGGTATCCCACGGATTCGTTTGATCAGCCATTGTTACCCCCCTCGCGATCTAAAGCCTGTAGCAACATACGTTTTGAAATAATGCCAACATACTGGTGTTCTTCATCGACAACCGGCACCGCGCAGGGCGCCTGGCCGACGTGAGAGAGCAACTCGCTGAGTGGGGTTTGCGCATCAACAACTAAAGGGTCGTCGATAAGCGCCGCTTCAATCCCTTGCGCCTGGCTTAATGCCGCTTTTAATGAGTCGATGGACACGACGCCCACGAATTTATTGCCACGCTCAATGACGTAACCATATTCACGGTCTTCATCCTGTAATAATTTCAGTGCCGAACGGGGACCAAAACCTGGCGTTTTACGAATTAAGCCGACCGGACTGCGGCGGGCAATATCTTTGGCGCTAAAGACCTGACTAATATCCACGCCACGGAAGAACGTGCGGACATAATCATTTGCCGGATTATTCAGGATCTCATCCGGCGTTCCAACCTGTACAACCTCGCCATTTTGCATAATGGCAATCCTGTCGCCAATACGCATAGCCTCATCAAGATCGTGGGAAATAAAGACAATGGTGCGCTGATGTTTCGCCTGTAATTTCACCAGCTCATCCTGCATTTCGGTACGAATTAATGGATCGAGGGCGGAAAACGCTTCATCCATTAATAAGATATCAGGGTTGATTGCCAGCGCGCGGGCAAGCCCAACACGCTGACGCATCCCACCGGAAAGTTCATCCGGATAGGCGTGAGCGTAATTATCAAGCCCTACCTGACGCAAGGCGTCCAGCGCTTTTTCGCGACGCTCTTGCGCCGCGATGCCCGCTAATTCCATACCGAATGCCGTATTATCCAGCACGGTCATATGTGGCATGAGCGCAAATGACTGGAAGACCATCGCAATCTTTTTCCTGCGCACCTCGCGAAGCTCAGCGTCTGATATTTTGGCAATATCAACGCCGTCAATCAGTACCTGTCCGCGGGTGGGTTCAATCAGGCGATTGAGAAGGCGTACCATTGTGGATTTACCCGAGCCGGATAATCCCATGATGACAAATATCTCGCCTTCTTCAATGGCCAGACTGGCGTCTTTAACGCCAAGCGATAGCCCCGTTTTTTCCAGTATTTGCTCTTTCGATAGTCCCTTTTCAATATATTTGAAGGCACGCTGCGGATGCTCTCCAAATATTTTATACAGATTCTTCACTTCTAATTTAATTGCCATGCAATAGAATGATTCCTGTTATTTACTTATGTCGATATGTTACCTGATAGAAATAGTTACCTTTTTCTACCCTAACATACTCAGAATCTGAGACAACCCTGAATTTGCTTCTGGCATGAATATTGCGAGGTGCTATCGGCTGTGATTTCCCATGATATAAGGGCTGAACGCGAATGAGGAGAGAGAGATATTTTTTGGGGCAACCAGCAAAAATCCACCTGAACTGGGGGAATCCAGGTGAATAATCTCACTCGTATTGAGTGTAGGACATGTTGTAATATTTGCGCGATTTAACCCGGTATTGCCTGAAATAAAGGCATGGAAAATGTAACGTTATTTCCCATGCCCGTAAGGTTAAAAATTCCAGTCTTCGTCTTCGGTTTCGACTGTTTTCCCCATCACATAAGATGAACCTGAGCCGGAAAAGAAATCATGGTTTTCGTCGGCATTCGGCGAGAGCGCGGCAAGGATCGCGGGATTCACGTCTGCCATCTCCGGCGGAAATAACGCCTCATAACCCAGGTTCATTAAGGCTTTATTGGCGTTGTAGCACAAGAAGGCTTTGACGTCGTTAACCCAGCCGGTTTCCGCATATAATGCTTCTGTGTAGCGGATTTCGTTGTCGTACAGTTCCATCAATAAATCCAGCGCGAAAAGCTTTAACTCTTCGCGCTCGATTGCCGATAGTTTTTGTAGCGCTATCTGATACTTATAGCCAATATAATAACCGTGAACCGCTTCATCGCGAATGATTAAACGAATCAGGTCGGCAGTGTTCGTGAGCTTACCGCGGCTGGAGAAATACATCGGCAGCCAGAAGCCGGAATAGAACAGAAAAGACTCTAAAAAGACGCTGGCAATCTTTTTCTTTAGCGGTTCATCGCTGACGTAATGAGCCAAAATAATCTGCGCCTTACGCTGTAGCGGCGGGTTTTCTTCGCTCCAGGCGTAGGCGGCATCAACCTCTTTCGTCTGGCACAGCGTGGAAAAAATAGAACTGTAAGAGCGGGCGTGTACCGCTTCCATAAAGCTGATGTTCGACAGCACTGCCTCTTCATGCGGCGTGATGGCATCTGCCATTAACGACGGCGCGCCTGCGATGTTCTGGATAGTGTCGAGCAGCGTAAGTCCCGTAAACACGCGAATGGTGAGCTGCTGTTCGGCGGCGCTCAGCGTCTGCCAGGCCGGAATATCATTCGACAACGGCACTTTTTCCGGCAGCCAGAAGTTACTGGTCAGCCGGTTCCACACCTCCAGATCTTTGTCGTCCTGGATCTTGTTCCAGTTGATGGCGCTAATACGAGATAATTTCATATGGCTTTCCTTATAGCGCGCAGGATACGCAGCCTTCAATTTCAGTACCTTCCAGCGCCAACTGGCGAAGCCGGATGTAATACAGTGACTTAATACCTTTTCGCCAGGCATAGATCTGCGCCTTGTTGATATCGCGGGTCGTGGCGGTATCGGGGAAAAACAGGGTGAGCGACAGCCCTTGATCGACGTGGCGCGTGGCCTCGGCATAGGTATCAATAATTTTTTCCGGACCGATATCGTAAGCATCCTGATACATATCCAGATTTTCATTGGTCATAAACGGCGCGGGGTAATACACACGCCCGGTTTTGCCCTCTTTGCGAATCTCAATTTTGGCCACAATCGGATGAATGCTGGAGGTCGCATGATTAATGTAAGAAATCGAACCGGTCGGCGGCACCGCCTGCAAATTTTGGTTATAGATGCCATAGCGCATCACATCGTCGCGCAGCTTTAGCCACATTTCTCGTGTGGGCAGCGTAATGCCGCTGCGGGCAAATAGCGCCCTGACTTTCGCTGTTTTCGGTTGCCAGTCATCCTGTAAATACTGCGTAAAATAGTCGCCGCTGGCATAGCGCGACTGCGCAAATCCGGCGAAGGTTTTGCCGCGTTCGCGGGCCAGCCGCATTGAAGTATGCACGGCATGCCAGGTAATGGTGTAAAAATAGAGATTGGTGAAATCCAACGCCTCCGGCGAACCGTAGGCAATGCCTTCTCTCGCCAGATAGCCATGCAGATTCATCTGGCCCAGACCGATGGCATGAGAGGCGGCATTACCGGCGGCTATTGAGGGCACGCTGCGTATATGGCTCATGTCCGACACCGCCGTCAGGCCGCGAATAGCGGTTTCTACGGTACGGCCAATGTCCGGTGAATCCATGACGTGAGCGATATTCAGCGAGCCGAGATTGCAGGAGATGTCATGCCCGATGTGGGTATAGTCAAGGTTATCGTCGTAACGGGAGGCGCTATTGACCTGTAAAATTTCCGAGCACAGATTACTCATATTAATGCGCCCAGCAATGGGATTCGCGCGGTTTACCGTATCTTCAAACATGATGTAGGGATACCCGGATTCGAACTGAATCTCCGCCAGTGTTTGAAAAAAGTCACGGGCGTTAATATAGGTTTTACGCACGTGTGGATCGGCAATTAATTCATTGTACCGTTCGCTAATGGCGATATCGCCAAACGGTTTGCCGTAGCGTCGTTGTACGTCATAGGGCGAAAAGAGCGCCATTTGCGCGTTTTCTTTCGCCAGCCGGAAGGTGATATCCGGGATCACCACGCCGAGAGAGAGCGTTTTGATCCGGATTTTTTCGTCAGCGTTTTCCCGTTTGGTATCCAGAAAACGCAGAATATCCGGGTGGTGCGCATGGAGATAAACCGCGCCGGCCCCCTGGCGCGCGCCAAGCTGGTTGGCATACGAAAATGCGTCTTCCAGCATTTTCATCACCGGGATCACGCCGGAAGACTGATTCTCAATGCGTTTGATCGGCGCGCCCGCCTCGCGCAGATTGGAGAGCAAAAACGCGACGCCGCCGCCGCGTTTGGAGAGTTGCAGCGCCGAATTCACCGCCCGCCCGATCGACTCCATATTGTCTTCGATACGGAGCAGGAAGCAGGAGACCAGTTCTCCACGCTGCTGTTTACCGCAATTTAAAAAAGTCGGGGTGGCGGGCTGAAAGCGACCAGAAAGCATTTCATCGGTCAGTTGGGTGGCCAGCGTTTCGTCACCCTGCGCCAGCGTCAACGCCACCATTGTCACCCGATCTTCAAAGTGTTCCAGATAACGTTTGCCGTCGAAGGTTTTCAGCGTGTAACTGGTATAGAACTTCCAGGCGCCAAGAAACGTCTGGAAGCGAAAGCCGCTGGCGTGGGCGTGCTCGAACAGGCGGAGGACGAAGGCGCGGTCGTAACGCGCGAGGACAGCGTCATCGTAATACCCTTCCCGAACCAGCGTCTCCAGACGTTCATGCTGGCTGGCAAACGTCACGGAATGCGGGCGGACGTGGGCGGCAAAGAAGGCGTCGATCGCCTGCTGGTCCTTGTCGAACTGAATATGGCCTGCTTTATCGTAAAGATTCAGCATCGCGTTCAGGGCGTGGTAATCCATAGTTTCCTGCATTACGCGCTCCGGGGTAGTTGTTGCCAAAATTCATTTACTCCTCTTCGGACGTTATCGATGTCGCGTTGTGTGCCCATGAGCTCAAAGCGGTACAGCCAGGGTACGCCGCATTTTTGTGCTATCACATCGCCAGCGCATCCCCAGGCATCGCCGAAATTGCGATTACCGGAGGCAATGACGCCGCGAATGCGCGCCCGGTTGTGTTCATCATTTAAAAAGCGGATCACCTGTCGCGGCACCGCACCGGCCATCCCGCCGCCGCCGTATGACGGCACAACCAGAATGTACGGTTCGTCTACCTGAATTCGCTCCCGTTCATTGAGCGGAATACGCGTGGCAGGCAGCCCCAGACGCTGCATAAAACGGTGCGTATTTTCAGAGCTGCTGGAGAAGTAGACGAGCGCGCTCATGCGTTTGCCGCGTGGGGTGTCGGGTGCAGACGGTTAATCATGTCCGGGCGGAAGCCGGACCAGCTCAAATCGCCCGCCATCACCACCGGTAATTGACGAAATCCTTGCGCCCGGAGCGTATCCGCTGCATCCGGCACCAGATCGACGTTCACCATCTCAAATTCAAATCCACGGCTTTCCATCGCCCGCTTTGTGGCGTGGCACTGAACACAGTTATTGCGAGTGTAAATAGTAATGCTCATGATTCGTATTTCCATTTAAAATGAGAAAACGGCGCGATGAAACGCGTCGGATTGTCGTGTGTTGATACAGGGAATACTAGATGTAGTTGAATTAAGATTCAACCATACAAGATATGGGAATTTTAGATTGATTTTAACGCCGCTGATGAACGCAGCGGGGTAGGGGGGCATGGCTAATTTTTGCCGGATGGCGGCGTGAACGCCCGATCCGGCCTGCAGGTTCACGCATAACAGAGTTGGCTGGCATCCGCGCCATCCGGCAACAATGCGTCACATTCGCATACCGATCGCCAGACGGTTAAAGCAGTTCATTAAACCAATGGCGAAGGTCAGATCGCTGATTTCACGCGCGCTGAAATGATCGAGCAGCGGCAGGTAAACATTATCTTCGGCGTGGGTTTCAGCAATGTGCGTCACCGATTCCGCCCAGGCTAACGCCGCGCACTCTTGCTCGCTGAAATGGTGACTTACCCGCCATCCTGCCAGCGCATCTAATTTAGCTTGATTTACGCCAGCCTTACGCAGCGCTTTACTGTGCATCTCCAGGCAAAATGCACAACCATTTATTTGCGAAACACGCAGGTAAATCAGCTCCATCAGAGTGAGGTCAAGCGTGCTCTTTTCCAGCGCGTTTTTCGCCTGCACCAGAGCGCTGTAAACCTCCGGGCTCAGTTCATAATAGGGTTGGCGTAACGTCGTCATCATGTTTCTCCTCGTGTTGATGACGAGCACTGTAGCACTATAATGGTCTGTTAAAGAGAGCCATATTTTTACAGAAAAAGCAGACCATATGCCGCGCTATCAACACATCGCTCGTCAGTTAAAAACGGCCATTGAGCAAGGGGAACTCGCGCCCGGAACGCGTTTGCCTTCCAGTCGGACGTGGGCGCAGGAACTGGGCGTTTCTCGCGCCACGGTGGAAAATGCCTATGGCGAGCTGGTGGCGCAGGGCTGGTTGGAGCGACGTGGCCAGGCAGGCACGTTTGTGAGCAACGCTCTACGGTTTGAGACGGCGCCGCCGATACCCGCCGTTTTTGCCGGAGAAAGTCCGGAGCCGAAACCCTTTCAGATGGGGTTACCGGCGCTGGATCTCTTTCCGCGCGAGAAGTGGGCGCGAGTGATGGGGCGTCGGTTGCGCACGCAGACGCGCTTCGATCTGGCATTAGGCGACGTCTGCGGCGAGGCGATTTTGCGCCAGGCAATAGTCGATTACCTGCGGGTTTCGCGTAGCATTGAATGCCTGCCGGAACAGGTATTTATTACCTCCGGATATGCGGATTCTATGCGGCTAATCCTGCGTACATTGTCTGTGCCGGGAGACAGCATGTGGGTGGAAGATCCCGGCTTTCCGTTAATTCGCCCGGTGATAACGCAGGAGGGGATTACGCTGGTGCCGATTCCGGTCGATGCCGATGGGCTGAATGTCGCGGCGGGGATGCGGGATTGCCCGCAGGGGCGCTTTGCATTGGTGACGCCCGCCCATCAAAGTCCGTTGGGGGTGGCGCTGTCGCTAACTCGCCGACGGCAACTTCTGGCATGGGCGGCGAATGTGCAGGCCTGGATTATTGAAGATGACTATGACAGCGAATTTCGTTATCACGGTAAACCACTTCCGCCACTCAAGAGTCTGGATGCCCCGCAGCGAGTGATTTACGCCGGAACGTTCAGTAAGTCGCTCTTTCCGGCATTACGTACCGCCTGGCTGGTGGTGCCGATAAAGCAGATTGAGCATTTCCGCCAGCAGGCGTCGCTGATGCCCTGTAGCGTACCGTTGTTATGGCAGCACACGCTGGCTGATTTTATCCGTGATGGCCATTTCTGGCGGCATCTGAAAAAGATGCGTCAACATTATGCTCAGCGACGGTTATGGATTGAAGAGGCGCTGGCAGAACAGGGATTTGTCGTGACATTACAGAAAGGCGGTATTCAATTGGTTATTGAGGTTGAAGGTGATGATAAAGTGCAGGTAGCAAAAGCGAATCAGGCCGGACTGGCGGTACAGGCGCTAAGCCGTTGGCGAGTGGTTTCGTCAGGAAAGGGGGGCATTTTACTGTCGTTTACCAATATTACTTCCGCTGGCATGGCGAAACAGGTCGCATGGCAGCTTCGACAGGCGATACAGTAACCGTTTCGCCGAATGGCGCGACCTGGGCCTGCGGCAATGATGCAGGCCCAATAAAGTATGTCGCCATCCGGCAGGGCACGTCGTTAGCGACGCAGGCTAAGCAGCGCCCCGATAAAAATCCCTACCGCTGCGGCGGTTCCTACGCTACACCAGGGTTTTTCACGCACAAACGTATCCGCGCACCCCATCGCATCACAGGCGGCTTGTTTTACGCGAGTACGACCCTGCATCCGCGCCCGGGTCTCTTTCAGCAACGCCTGTGCTTTACGTCGCGCAGCCTCGGCTTCGTCTTTCGCATCGCTTCCCCAGGATTTAAGGACATCTTCCAGACTGTCGGCTAATCGATTGACATCATTCTGAATATCCTGAACACCATCATCGACGTCGTTTCGGTTCGGTTTGTTAAGCATATGATCCTCCATTGATTTCGATGTAGCTTTCAGTGTAGTTCATATTTTTACCTGCTGAGGCTTGTTACGGCGATATCATGCGTTTCTGGACTTTTCTGAAAGCGTTGATAACGCGCTATCGGGTAAGGTAAGCCCGCAGTAAAAGAGAATGAGGATAAAATATGTATTTACGACCTGACGAAGTGGCGCGGGTACTGGAAAAGGCAGGGTTTACCGTCGATGTGGTGACGAATAAGACGTATGGTTATCGACGCGGCGAGAATTATGTTTATGTTAACCGTGAGGCGCGTATGGGGCGTACCGCGCTGATCATTCACCCCAGATTAAAAGACCGTAGCTCATCACTGGCTGACCCGGCTTCGGATATTAAAACCTGCGATCACTACCAAAATTTTCCGCTCTATTTAGGCGGCGAGACCCACGAACATTACGGTATTCCCCACGGCTTTAGCTCCCGAATAGCGTTAGAACGTTATCTGAATGGGCTTTTTGGCGACGAAAAAAGCGACTAAAAGCGCGACTGGCAATGCCAGTCGCGACGTTAACTTATGCCTTAGCCTGATAATAGCTGCTCACTTTAAACAGGCGACGACAATAATCCAGGAAATAGCCATAAACCGCGCCCATTAACATTGAAACAACAATGTTTGAACTCACGGCGGCCACTATCTGATGCCAGCCGGCGCCGACGGTCAGCAAGATGATAATATAAACGGGTGACTGAAAGGTGACATAAGCCAATACATCCGCCAGGTTTTTGGCCCATCCCGCCGGGCTTGCCTTACGCGCGACGCGCATAATTAGATCGCGGTAAACGCCGTATGGCCATGCAATCAAAATGTTGACAGGTATCGCCACCAGCCTGGAAGAAAGCGACTGCTCAAAGCTCATTCCGGAGAGAAATATCTCGATCAACATGTTCACAACAGAACAGTAAACAACCATCGCAAACGTGTCTGCTACGGCATGACGCAAGCGTGACTGTGGAGAGAACATGTTAATGCTCCTTGTAGTGTATCGATCAGAATGAGGTGATGGTTGGTAGTGAAATCATAAAGCACTTTTGTATTTGTATAGAGTATATCCCTATATAATAACTATCAACTAGTGCAATATTTTTATTTATGGGCTTTTTGTCGATAAAATACTCTGTGATTGTCTGTTTTTTGCCCGCGGCGAGATTTTCGTTGTTGTTAGTCATTAATTACTTTTAAATCAATGTATTATAATGCATTGTTTTTCTGGCTATTTTCAGCCACATTCCAAATGTTGTCAGATGCGATGTATTCTCGGCTAACGGCACGCGCTCTACTTTTCTCAGCATAATTATAGCTATTGCAGGCTGATTTTTAGCATAAAGCTCTGATGATCATTTTTGAATGGTTAATCTATTATTGTGCTGAAATATTCACTTCTGTATAAGGTCAGCCACCGTGAGGGCCACCGTGGTTACTGAGATACGCAATACGCTATATATTCTATGGATTTTGAGTTGCTTAAAGGCGGCAAGGGAGTGAGTCCCCGGGAGCATAGATAACGATGTGACTGGGGTGAACGAGCGTAGCCAACACATAAGCAACTTGAAGTATGAAGGGTATAAACAGCCGAACGGGAAACCTACAGATATACCGTAGGCAGAATAACCTGAAACACACAGGGGGTAATGAATATAACCTTCTGGTTAACAGATTAATATAATTAATCGAGTTATACTGAGTATATCTGTATGAACTTTAGGATCTGGAAATATAATCAATAATCGTATACAATACCGCCTGTAATAGTTTTTTGTTTTCTGCGTTAAAAGGTTTTTATTGATATGAATTTGATGTTACAGAACTTAAATAATATCCGTACGCTGCGCGCTATGGCTCGCGAATTCTCCATTGACGTTCTTGAAGAAATGCTCGAAAAATTCAGGGTTGTCACTAAAGAAAGACGCGAAGAAGAAGAATTGCAGCAACGCCAGCTTGCCGAGAAGCAGGAGAAAATTAATGCCTTTCTGGAGCTGATGAAAGCAGACGGTATTAACCCGGAAGAGTTATTTGCCATGGATTCAGCAATGCCGCGTTCTGCTAAAAAGCGCCAGCCGCGTCCGGCAAAATATCGTTTTACTGATTTCAATGGCGAAGAAAAAACCTGGACCGGACAAGGTCGTACGCCTAAACCGATTGCCCAGGCGCTGGCGGCGGGGAAATCTCTGGATGATTTCTTAATCTAATCACGGATAACCTTTAACAGATGGCGCTGCGTTTCCTGTTTCTATTAACCGGGACTCAGGGAACGTTGCGCCATGCTCATTTTGATAAATCAGCACACGCCAAAATCGCCCTCTTCGCAATAGGGGGTGACATCTGCCGCTTTGAGGATCAATTTTTCGCCCTGCTCATTACCGACCTGTACCGCGACAATATGATCCTCGTTGACTTCAATCACTTTCAGTTTCGGCCCCCCCATTCGGGGCTGTACGATATCGCCTGGTGTGAACATCACGTCCTCCCGTTGAACAATGGTATAAACCCGCCTTCAGTCTACTACACACTTACCGACGCGCGGTGAGTGTACCGCTTAATGAGTACGGGTATTCCAGGGCATTTTTTCCAGTAGTCGCGCCATTCCGCAGAAGCCGGTCATGCCTGCCAGCATTAACCCGGCCCCGACAAAACCGCTAATGAGGAAAAAGCCGCCGTGGACCGTATAGCCCAGAATCACCCCAAGCAATGTCAACCCGCCGGCGGCGATTTGCACCTGACGCATCAGCGGCAGCGGTTGCGATTTGTCTTCTGTGACGGGCAATCCTGCCGCTTTCCATCCGTCGATACCGCCTTCCAGTAAACTGACCTGAGCAGGGGCGGCAATGGCCTGTAGTTTTGCTGCATTGCTGCTGGTTCGTTTACCTGACTGACAGTGAAAAATAATCTGTTCCGCTCGCAGGTTGGCGGGTAAATCGCCCTGTTCAAGCCGGGAGAGCGGCGCCAGTTGCGCATGTGGAATATGCTCGCGCAGATATTCGTCGGCGTCGCGCACATCAATCAATTTTGCGCCTTGCGCTATCAGCGCTTGCGCCTCACGGGGGGAAACTATCCCAATGGACATCGTGCCTCCTTATGGACAATAGAGATTCTTTAACGTGGCGATAATCGTATTAACCGCCTCATTTTTAATGAAATAGTGAATGCGCTGGGCATCGCGTTGACTATCAATCAGCCCTTCTTCCCGCATCCGCGCCAGATGTTGCGACGTCGCGGAGGGGCTTAGCCCGGTAATGCGCGCCAGTTCGCCTGCGCTGGTTTTTGGCGAACCGCAAAGCATACATAAAATCAGTAATCTTTTTGGGTGGCTCATCGCTTTGAGCAGGGCCGCCGCCTGTTCTGCGCTGGCCTGAAGTTGTTCAAGCTCTGTCATAGCTATTTAAGCATTTTCTAAATTTAGTTAATTCTAAAATAAACGTCAACCTAATGCCAGCGTAAAGAGCGTAAAGGAGGGTAAAAGCGCGGTGCGCGACTGGCAGGCTCAGGTAAACTGACTATGCTTAGAGATAAAATCTCTTTTTAAACAAAGACTAATTTTGCTTGTATGGAGTGTATATGGGTTTCTGGAGAATTATATTTACGATTATTTTGCCTCCGCTCGGCGTACTTTTAGGAAAAGGGTTCGGTTGGGCATTTATCCTTAATATCCTGCTGACATTACTCGGATATATTCCGGGGCTTATCCACGCGTTTTGGGTTCAGATGCGTCATTAATTACCGGCCACCGGCGGCGCATAAGCGCCGCTTATCAGGATAACCTCATTCCCTCTGCTACACTTTTCTCTGTGTGTATTTTTGACAAGCGAGGCGAATATGGGACTCTTCAATTTTGTAAAAGATGCAGGTGAAAAACTCTGGGACGCGGTAACCGATAATCATGATAAGGACGATCAGGCGAAAAAAGTCCAGGAACATTTAAATATACCCAAAATAATTCGAGTTGCTTAAAGGCGGCAAGGGAGTGAGTCCCCAGGAGCATAGATAACTATGTGACTGGGGTGAGCGAGCGTAGCCAACACATAAGCAACTTGAAGTATGAAGGGTATAAAACGGGAATACCCGACGCTGACAAAGTGAATGTGCAAATTGCTGATGGAAAAGCGACAGTGACGGGTGATGGGCTGAGTCAGGAGGCAAAAGAAAAAATTCTGGTTGCCGTGGGGAATATCGCCGGGATTAGCAGTGTTGACGATCAGGTTAAAACCACGACGCCGGCGGCTGAAAGTCAGTTTTATACCGTAAAATCAGGCGACACCCTGAGCGCTATTTCAAAGCAAGTGTATGGTAACGCCAATCTGTATAATAAAATCTTCGAGGCAAATAAACCGATGCTGAAAAGCCCGGAAAAAATATATCCGGGACAAGTGTTGCGTATTCCTGAAGAATAATGGCTATCAGGTCGCGCCAGGCTACATTTTTCCTGCCATCGCCTGGCGAATAATGGGAATCGGCGTCAGCAAATGCTGACGCATTAATTCGCTGGCGCGTGCCGCCTCGCGCGCCAGTATCGCTTCGGTTAGCGTGTGATGCTGGATATGTTTATCTTCCAGCATCTCGACGGACAGAACGGTTTCACGTAACCAAATAAAGCGGTAGCGGGCCGCCAGGTCAAATAAGCGTTCACGCATCTGTAGCAGATAGTGGGAGCCGCACCCGGCGACAATGGCGGAATGGAACGCCTGGTGGCGCTGGTCCCATTCATCGAGCATATGTTCGCTAGCATCGCTGGCTTCCAGTTTACTGAGCATATGCGCTCGCGCCAGGATCTCCGCCTCCCACGCATCATCGCCGCGTTCAATCGCCAGGCGTACCAGCATCGCTTCCATATTGGCGCGCGCGTCAAAAATATCGAGGAGTTCCGCCTCTGACATGGATGCCACGCGATAGCCTTTTTGATTCACCACGGTGACCAGCCGTTCCGCCACCAGTTGCGACAGCGCCTCGCGCAGCGGCCCTACGCCGAGCGCATAGCGGGCGGTTAATAAACTCATCCGCAGTTTCTCATCCGGCTGATAAGTGCCGCGAATAATGTCATTTTTAAGCCAGCGATAGCCATCTATGGCCGTCGGTTGGGAAAGGGCGGTCATCTTTTACTCCTGAGAAGCTTCCCGGCTGACGCCGGGAATAACTAACGTAGGTTTTGCAGGGGGGCTTTTTGCCACCTTATCAGTTTTTTCCAGCGAGACATAATGGGTACAGTACCTATTATGCCCAGCCCTAACAGCCCGGTCGAAATGACTTCTAGTTGTTGTGCCGGTCGAAACAGCATCACCACCAGGACAAAGCAGATAAAGCCGATAACCAGCCAGGTGAGCCACGGATAAAGCCACATTTTCAACTTAATTTCTCCGCCCTGCGCCAGCAGAATTTTACGCATCCGCAATTGCGAAATCGCAATCACCAGATAGACCAGCAGCGCGATGGCGCCAGAACTGTCGATAAGAAATTTAAACACTTTTGCCGGGGCGTAATAATTGACGATAACGGTTAAAAAGGCCGCGCCGGTAGAGAGGAGAACCGCCACCCAGGGCGTTTTGCTACGGTTAGTTTTTCCCATTATCGCAGGCGCATCGCCGCGGCGGCTAAGGGAATAGAGCATCCGGGAGGCGGTATATAATGCGGAGTTCAGACAACTGGTCACCGACAACAAAATCACGCAGTCCATAATGAATTTTGCGTGCGGAATATGAAGCAGCTCCAGTACCGAGCGGTACGAACCTACGCTTTTCAGACCCGGCATATTCCACGGGATCAGCGCCACCACCACGAAAATGGAACACAGGTAAAAGATGGAAATTCGCCAGATAACAGAATTGGTGGCGCGTACGATATGTTTATCCGGCGTATCGGATTCCGCGGCAGCAATAGTGACGATTTCCGCGCCCATAAAAGAGAACATGGTGATCAACATGGCGCTTAACACCGCGCCGAAGCCGTTAGGCATAAAACCGCCGTGATCCCAGAGCCGGGAGATACCGCTTACCTCGGCATATGGATAAAAACCGCTAATCGCCGTCGCGCCCAGCGCGATAAACGCCAGAATGGCAATTACTTTACATAGCGCCAGCCAGAATTCGAATTCGCCGTAATTTTTGACGCTCAATAAATTGCTTCCGGTTAAGGCAAGCGTAATCACTAATGAAAATAGCCACACCGGAATACCCGGTATCCATGAATTCAGAATAATGGCGGCAATATTGGCCTCCAGCGGAATAACCAGCACCCAAAACCACCAGTATAACCAGCCGATGGTATACCCGGCCCAGGGGCCGATCGCTTTATCCGCATAGGTGGAAAAAGAACCGGTATCCGGCGTGGCGACGGCCATTTCAGCCAGCATTCGCATAATCATGACGACTAAAAGTCCTGCGAACAGATAGGCCAGCAGTACCGCAGGGCCGGCCTCCGCAATCGCCACGCTGGAGCCGACAAACAGGCTGGCGCCGATGACGCCGGCGATCGATAACATGGTGACGTGGCGTGATTTCAGCCCGCCCCCTAATGCATGTGATTGTGACAATTGCCCCATCCTAAAACCTCTTTATTGTTATTGCGCTCGTTTACCGGATGGCGCCTGGCTTAATTCGGCCTACAATCGAAACGGTTTTTGTAGGCCGGATAAGACAGTTACGTCGCCATCCGACGCTGCTTATTGGACATTACGCTTGTTTCGCCTCATCAAAGCACTGGGCGATAATCTCCAGGCCTTGCCGAATCTGCGAGGCCTCAATAGTGAGTGGAACGAGGATGCGCAAGATGTTGTAGTAAGGACCGCAGGAGAGC
Organism: Salmonella sp. 741265055_HSA; assembly: GCF_046569525.1. NCBI lineage: Bacteria > Pseudomonadati > Pseudomonadota > Gammaproteobacteria > Enterobacterales > Enterobacteriaceae > Salmonella > Salmonella sp. 741265055_HSA. Next base: position 27,323 of record NZ_JBKFSQ010000034.1, read on the forward strand.
AGAATTAATCCTTTATCGCGGGCGCGGGCCACAATGTCGGCGGTCAGAGTCGCGTTCGGTTTGCCGGGGTCGCCATTTTCGAACAACTCAATGGCGATCATGGCGCCCAGTCCGCGCACGTCGCCAATCTCACGGTGCGTTTCCGCTATCTCCATCAGGCCATCGCGCAGCGTGTTGCCAAGCGTATTCGCCTTTTGCAGTAGATTTTCCTGCTCGAAAATGTCCAGTACCGCCAGCGCGGCGGCGCAGGCAATCGGGTTTCCGGCATAGGTGCCGCCCAGACCGCCCGGCGCGATAGCGTCCATCACGTCTGCCCGACCGGTAACGCCTGCCAGCGGAAAGCCGCCGGCGATCGATTTCGCAAACGTGGTAATATCTGCCGCAACGCCCATCTGTTCCATGGCGAACAGCGTACCGGTCCGGCCCGCGCCGCTTTGCACTTCGTCGGCAATCAACATAATGCCGTGTTGGTCGCATAGCGCGCGCAGTCGCTGCATAAACGCGGGAGAGGCGGCGTAAAATCCGCCTTCGCCCTGTACCGGCTCAATAATAATGGCGGCGATATCTTCCGGCGCGGCATCATTTTTAAAGATGCGTTCAATGCTGGCGATGGCGTCGTCGTCGCTGATGTTGTGTAGCGGGCAAGGATAAAGCGCGCGGTAGACATGGCCTGGCATCAATCCCATACCAGCAGAGTACGGGTGTACTTTCCCGGTCAGAGAGAGCGTGTAGTGGGTACGACCGTGGTAAGCGCCGCTAAACGCGATAGCGCCGCTGCGTTTTGTCGCCGCGCGGGCGATTTTCACCGCGTTTTCAACCGCTTCTGAACCGGTCGTGACCAGCAACGTTTTTTTGGCGAAATCGCCTGGTACCTTCTGGTTCATGCGTTCGCACAACGCCAGATACGGTTCATAGGCCAGCACCTGAAAACAGGTATGCGACAATTTCTTCAGCTGCGCTTCCACCGCTGAAACAATGCCCGGATGTAAATGACCGGTGTTCAGGACGGCAATGCCGCCCGCGAAATCGAGATACTCACGGCCTTCGACATCCCAGACCCGACAATTTTCCGCCCGCTCGGCGAAAATCGGGTGAATCTGGCCCACGCCGCGAGGAACGGCGTTATGACGGCGCTGCATTAAAGCGTGATTGGTATTCATTAGCGACTCTCCTGTTAAAGGCCGATGCACATATATTTGATTTCTAAATAATCTTCGATGCCGTATTTGGAACCTTCACGGCCTAATCCGGAGGCCTTAATACCGCCGAAAGGCGCGACTTCGTTGGAGATAATGCCGGTATTAATACCGACGATGCCGTATTCCAGCGCTTCGCCGACGCGGAAAACGCGGCTTAAATCGCGTGCATAAAAATAGGCTGCCAGGCCGAACTCGGTATCGTTAGCCTGCCTGATGACATCCGCCTCGCCGCTGAAGCGGAACAGAGGCGCGAGCGGCCCGAATGTCTCTTCTTTGGCGACTTTCGCGTTATCAGGAACATCCGCCAGAATGGTCGGTTGAAAGAAGTTGCCGCCCAATTTGTGCGCTTCACCACCCGTAATGACGCGGGCGCCTTTTTCCAGCGCATCGGCGATATGCTCCTGGACTTTCGCCACGGCTTTTTCATCAATCAGCGGCCCGATAGCAACGTCGGCTTGCAGGCCGTCGCCGACCGCGAGCTTATTTACCGCCTGGTTGAGTTTTTCCGCAAAACGATCGTAAACGCCGTCCTGTACATACAATCTATTGGCGCAGACACAGGTCTGCCCGGCGTTGCGAAACTTCGAAGCCAGCGCGCCTTCGACGGCTTTATCCAGATCGGCATCGTCAAAGACGATAAACGGCGCATTGCCGCCCAACTCCAGCGACACTTTTTTAATGTCTTTGGCGCATTGTTCCATTAGCTGGCGGCCAATCTCCGTCGAGCCGGTAAACGACAGTTTGCGTACCAGCGGGTTGCTGGTCAGCTCGCCGCCGATATCGCCTGCCGAACCGGTAACGACGTTAAATACGCCTGCGGGAATTCCGGCGCGCCGGGCCAGTTCCGCCAGCGCTAGCGCGGAAAACGGCGTCTGGCTGGCGGGTTTGAGTACCATTGTGCAGCCTGCGGCCAGCGCGGGGCCGGCTTTACGGGTGATCATTGCCGAGGGAAAGTTCCACGGGGTAATCGCGGCGGTGACGCCGATGGGCTGCTTAATCACCAGCAGCCGTTTATCGGCCTGATGACCTGGAATCGTGTCGCCATAGATACGTTTCCCCTCTTCGGCGAACCATTCAATAAACGAGGCGGCGTAGCTAATTTCGCCTTTCGCTTCCGCCAGCGGTTTGCCCTGTTCCAGCGTCATCAGACGCGCCAAATCGTCCTGATTTTCCATCATCAGATTGAACCAGCGACGCAGGATATTGGCTCGCTCTTTGGCGGTGAGCGCGCGCCAGGCGGGCAGGGCGCGATTGGCGGCATTGATGGCGTCGCGAGTCTCTTCCGCCCCCATTTTGGGCACATTGCCGATCGGTTTCCCGTTGGCGGGGTTGCTCACGGGGATGACATCGCCGCCGCGCGCGTCGCGCCAGTCGCCATCGATAAAGGCCTGCTGGCGGAACAGGGTAGAGTCGTTAAGTTGCATAATTGCTTCCTGTCTGAAGGGTTAACGGGTAAATGCGGCGTGTAATGCGTCCACGCTGCGTGCCGCACGCAGCGCACGTCCGGGGTTGCTCTGGCTTGCGCGTAGCGCCTGAACTTTGCTGACGATATGCGCGCCGATAGGTATCGCGGATGTCGCCGCCGGGGAGGGGGCGTTACAGGTGTGAATGGAACGCGGCGTCGTGACAAACAGAAAATCATCAATCAGTTTGCCGTCCGGCGAAACCGCCTGCGCCCGCACGCCTGCCGGCCAGGGCTGGAGATCGTTGACGGTCAGGCTGGGGCAATACTTTTGTACTCGCCGCAAATAGCCGCTTTTGCACAGCGAGTTTTTCATCTCGCCCAGTCCGGAAAGCAGATGGTTTTGCAGTACGCGGCGAATGCCGGCGGAGCGGAAAATCTCCAGGGTGTCGGTGAAGGAAACGTCGCGCTTACGGTAGCCTTCGCGTTTAAGCGCCAGCACCGCATTCGGCCCGACCGTAACGCTGCCGTCGATCATGCGGGTAAGATGGACGCCGAGAAACGGCATTGCCGGATCGGGGATCGGGTAGATCAAATGGTTAACGATCCGGTTGTGTCGCGGGGCCAGACGAAAGTACTCGCCGCGGAAAGGGCAGATAATAAAACCGGGCTCCACGCCCAGCATTTTGACCAGCCGATCCGCCATCAGTCCTGCACAGCCGATAAGCGTAGCGGTTTCGATTTCCCGACCTTGCGAGGTGCGAATGACAACGCCAGCGGCATGTTCTGTTAGCGCGCTGACCTCGGCATGGTAGATGATCTCGCCGCCTTTGGCCTGAAAGCGGTTCGCCATGGCCGTCGCGACATCGCGATAGCTGACAATCCCGCTGGAAGGGACAAAAATCCCGCCCAGGCCAATGATATTGGGTTCGCGTTCACGCAGCTCCGCCGCGCTTAACCACTCGCGCTCTAAGCCGTTGGCCGCCGTCCGCTCCCATAGCGCGCGCATCCGCGCCATTTCCAGCTCCGAGGTGGCGACCAACATTTTGCCGCAGGTGTCGTAGCGGATGTTGTTTTGATCGCAAAAGGTTTTGGTCGCCTGATTGCCTGCCAGACAAAACTGCGCTTTGAGGCTGCCGGGCGTGTAGTACACCCCGGCATGGATCACGCCGCTGTTATGCCCGGTCTGGTGGCAAGCTGGCGCGGACTCTTTTTCCAGCAACGCGATGCGCGCATCCGGGTAGACATCAATAAGTTGCATGGCGGTCGACATGCCGATAATGCCGCCGCCGATAATCACAAAATCATACATCCGCGTAATTCCTTCGCCGTGGCGCTTATTGGTGAGTTTGATAATGGCTGACGGCGTAGGCGAAGTAACCGCGCTGGCGCATCAGTTCGCGACGCAAGTCAGGATGCGGCGTAAAACGATCGCGTCCATGTAGCCAGAACAGATTGTTAATCAGCAGGAATTTGCCGACCGGTACCGGTACGGAGAGGATGTTTTGACTGGTTTCCAGCGCGTCTGAAAGCTCGCTGAGCCAGACGCCTTCTTCAAAGTCTTTTGGCTGGACGAACTGGTCGATATAACGCATGACCGGGCGGCCTTGTTGGTCGACATCAAACACCGGGTGCCAGACGTCATGGCTAACATTCTTGCTTGGCGGCGCCGCCCAGCGCATGACGCGACGCGCCAGCGGATGGGTAAAAAACGACTCCAGATGTTCCCAGTCATCAAGGTGCAGCAGCAGCGAATTACCGCCTTCCATATTTTGTTCGTCGATTTTCATCATCAGCACGTAGTCGGTCACCTCCTCAACATAGGTGCCGTCATTGTGCAGTTCCATTACGCGGTGGGGCTGGCGCAGATAACTGTCGGAGTTGTCGACGTTTTTGACCACGAAACGCGCGTAATACTGGCCGCTCATCGCATCGTAGTTGGAGCGACCAATAAGATGCGCCACCGCCGTCGCCAGTTTGACCATCTCTTCTGCCTGTGCGACATCATCGATCCCTTCGGCGCTGATCAACAGCGCGCCTTGTGCACGGTTGAGGAGCGTTTTGATCAACAGCGGTTGTAGCTGATTGCCGCACAGATCGTCGAGGATCTTGCCGATTTTAAAACGTAAGAAAGATTTGTATTCCAGCGCCTGCACCGGCCACTGCGCAACCTGATGGAGAAATTGTCTTGTGGTATCCGCCGTAAACGTTAACGCCAGCAGGCGCGGCGACTGCGCCGAAGGGGCAAGGGTGAAACCAGTATGGCGTTGGGCTAAATCATCTGTGTTCGCTTTTACGGCAGTCAGTGCATTCATCAGAATCATTCCTCTCGATAGGTGGTCAGGGAGACATGGCGATGCTCATTTCGTAGCCATAAATTAAAAATATCGACATTTTCCAGGAACGCGTATGAAATAACCGCTTTTGTTTAATTATTGTGATCAAAAACAACAAATATTTAACAATATGAAAAGTGAGGTTAACGGCGCCACGAGCCTGACAACGGCAAGAAGGGGTATAAAATTAACAAGTTATGGGAGAGGGATGCTGGCGGGGTTGCCCGGCCTGGCACATGAGCGCGTAGGCCGGACAAGTACAACGTATTTCAGTAGTCAATTAACCGGCGTCAACCTGCGGTTTACGGCTGTGTTTACGGATCAGACGTAACACTGGCGGTACGACAATGACCATGATCGCCATGATCAGCAGGGCTTTGGCAACGCCGCTTTGCCACAAAATCGCCATATTGCCGTTACTGATGGAGAGTGCGCGACGCAGGTTCTGCTCCAGCATTTCCCCCAGTACGAACCCCAGGATCAGCGGCGACATGGGGAAGTGCATTTTACGTAAAATGTACCCTAACACGCCAAGCGCGACCATCAGCACCAGATCGAAGGTGGTGCTGTGTACCGCATACACCCCTACCGCCGATACGGCAGCGATGGCGGGTACCAGGAACCACAGCGGAATGGTGAGCATACGGGTGAACAGACCGATCAACGGGATATTCATGATCAGCAGCATCACGTTCGCAATCAGCAGCGCAGCGATGAGTCCCCAGACGATATCCGGCTGTTCGGTGAACATCGCCGGGCCTGGCGTGATGTTGTACAGCGTCAGCGCCCCCATCATCACTGCCGTAGTACCGGAACCGGGAACGCCCAGCGTCAGCATCGGGATGAAGGAGCCGCAGGCTGAGGCGTTGTTTGCCGCCTCCGGCGCCGCGACGCCGCGAATATCCCCTTTGCCGAAGCTATCGCTGTTGCCGCTGAGTTTTTTCTCGGTCATATAGGTAATGGCGCTGGCGATGGTCGCCCCGGCGCCGGGCAATACGCCGACAAAAAAGCCGATTACCGAAGAACGCAGGGTGGTGCCGATACACTGCGCGCCTTCTTTCAGGTTGAACAACATTCGACCCGTTTTGCGGACCATTGTTTGCCCGCTGCTGGTATGTTCCAGCATTAAAAGTATTTCTGATACCGAGAACAGGCCGATCACCACGACGATAAACTGTACGCCGTCGGAAAGATGAACGCTGTCAAAGGTAAAGCGATAAACCCCGGTGTTGGCGTCCACGCCGACGGTCGCCAGGCCAAGACCGATCAGCGCTGCCAGAAATGATTTAAGCGGGTTTTGTGCCATCATGCTGCCAAGACAGGCGATAGCAAAAACCATTAAGGCGAAATATTCCGCCGGGCCAAAGGCCAGCGACCATTGCGCCAGTAAAGGGGCGAACAGAATGATGCCGCCGATAGCGATTAATGAACCGAAAAATGAGCTGACTGCGGAAATCGACAGCGCCACGCCGCCTTTCCCTTGCTGCGCCATCGGGTAACCGTCCAGCGCCGTCATGATCGCCGCCGCATCGCCTGGGACGTTGAGCAATATGGAGGAGATCCTGCCGCCATACTCACAGCCAATGTACACCGTCGCCAGCAGAATTAGCGCCGACTCCGCAGGCAGATGCAACGCAAAGGCCAGCGGCAGTAAGATTGCCACGCCGTTGATCGGTCCCAGACCCGGCAGCAGACCGACGATCGTGCCCACGAAGCAGCCAATCAACGCGATAACCAGGTTTTCCGGCGTCATCGCCACCGCAAAGCCCTGAGAAAGATATATCCAGGTATCCATCGTTGCTCCGTTAACTCAGCCAGGCGCCGAGAGGTAAGGTGACATCAAGCAGCCGGTCAAAGGCATACCACAGCAGAATGCCCAATACCGCGCCGGAGATACCCGCCGCCGGAATCGTGGCGCCGAACAGCATCCCGATAACCATGGTGAGAAGCGCGGTGGCGATGGGAAAACCCAGCCATTCGAATCCCCAGGCATACATCAACAGGATGATGATCATGGTAATTAGCTTTTGCAGAACATGGCGGCGCGGCCAGCTAACCGTGTCGGGATGGCGTAATAACAGCGCCAGCGCGCAGAGCGCCATCAGGCCGATAATCCCCAGCGGAAAAGGGCGGGGGCCGACGGGTTCATAGCTGTATTCGCTTTGGATCTGCCAGGCGATGAATAGCCCGGCGATACAGAGCAACAGCCAGATACCCGCAAAGATACGATCGCTCATCATTGCCTCCGCGATTATTTCGCGAGTCCGAAGGCTTTCGCCTGTTCACGGTAATCAGTAACCTGTTTTTTCACGTAGTCATCGAGCTGCTGGCCGGTCATGTCGAACTCAAACAGGCCGCGCAGATCGCGCTGCTTTTTAAACTCGTCGGTTTGCTGGAGCTTCTTGAAGGTATCCACCCACCACTGGTAATCGGCATCGCTGACTTTGGGGCCGACGTAGAAGCCGCGAATAATCGGCCACACCAGGTCGTAGCCCTGTTCTTTAGCGGTAGGGACATTGGCAAGCTGGCCCGGCAGACGATTTTCTGAAAAGACGGCAAGCACGCGGATTTTGTCGCCGCCCAGATAAGGCACCATTTCACTGAGATCGCCGGAGACAACCTGAACATGGTTGCCCATTAATGCCGTCACCGGCTCGCCGCCGCCCTCAAAGGCAACGTAGCGCATCTTGTGCGGGTCGACGTTCGCCTTTTGCGCCAGCAACGCCGACTTCATCCAGTCCTGGCTGCCAATAGAGGCGCCAGCGCCAATGACCACGCTGTTGGGATCTTTTTCCATCGCCGTCATCAGATCTTTCAGCGTTTTCCACGGGGAATCCGCACGCACGGCGATCATGCCGTAATCAGTGCCCACGCTGGCCAGCCAGCGCACATCATCCACGCCGTAGCGACCAAATTTCCCCTGCGACAGGTTGAGCAGCGAACCGCCGGAAAAGGCGACCACTGTCCCGGGTTCGCCAGGGCGTTGGGCGACTATCGCGTTATAGGCCACAGCGCCGACGCCGCCGGGCATATACGTTACCCGCATGGGTTTCTCGATAGCGCCAGTCTCCAGCAAACTCACCTGAATCAGCTTACAGGTGAGGTCGAAACCGCCGCCAGGTTTGGCTGGCGCGATACATTCCGTTCGCGACGGCGCCTCCTGCGCCAGAACAGAGGTACTCATTAATAAAATGCTTGCAGTAAGGGTACGAAGTAATTGTTTTTTCATTTTTTATCCTCACGCCGGACGTCCGGATTTTTCAGGTTCGGAAGAAGATTTTTGTGATTATGTGAGCCGACATGTAGCAGTTCGGTTGCGTGATTGTTAAAACAATAACCTTTCAATTCCCTTTCAATGCGGCAGAAACTTTACAGGATGTGATATGCGTCTCTTATTGGCGGAAGATAACCGTGAGCTGGCTCACTGGCTGGAGAAAGCGCTGGTGCAAAACGGCTTTGCCGTGGACTGCGTATTTGACGGCCTGGCGGCTGACCATCTTCTGCACAGTGAAATGTACGCGCTGGCGGTGCTGGATATCAATATGCCGGGAATGGATGGGCTGGAGGTGGTGCAACGGCTGCGTAAACGCGGTCAGACCTTGCCCGTTTTGCTGCTCACGGCGCGAAGCGCGGTGGCGGATCGCGTAAAAGGTCTCAACGTCGGTGCCGATGACTATCTGCCGAAACCCTTTGAACTGGAGGAGCTGGATGCCCGTTTACGGGCCTTGCTCCGACGCAGCGCTGGGCAGGTTCATGAAGTTCAGCAACTGGGGGAATTGATCTTTCATGATGAAGGGTATTTTCTGTTACAGGGACAGCCGTTAGCGCTGACGCCGCGTGAGCAGGCGCTCTTAACCGTATTGATGTACCGACGAACGCGGCCGGTTTCGCGTCAGCAGCTTTTTGAACAGGTGTTCAGCCTGAACGATGAGGTAAGTCCTGAAAGCATCGAACTTTATATTCATCGACTGCGTAAAAAACTCCAGGGAAGCGATGTACGAATTACGACGCTGCGCGGCCTGGGTTATGTGCTGGAGCGCGGCGATGAAGTGGGTTAAGCCGCAATCGTTGTACCTGCAACTCTTGCTATTCCTGGGGTTGCCGCTGATTCTGCTATGGGGGCTGTCGGCGTTTAACAGTTATGTCAATGCGCTACAGGCCGCCACGCAGGCTTATGATCGTACGTTGCTCTCCTCGGCGCGAACGGTATCGGAACGGCTGGTGGTGCGCAATAACCATCTGGAAGTTAACGTGCCCTGGGTGGTGCTGGATAGCTTCGAGCTTAATATGAATGATCGACTCTATTACAAAGTCGTAGACCCTTCCGGAAAGGTCATTTCCGGTTATGACGATCTGCCCGCCATGCCGCCTGCTACGCCCCGTACCCGGCTTTATCCGGCGCTGGCGTGGTTCTATCATACCGAGTATCGCGGCGAGGCGATCCGCGTGGCGCGTTTGCTACAGCCGGTCAACGAAGGCGGCATTATCGGCATGGCGGAGATTTATGTCGCAGAGACGCTGCAGTCCCGTCGTTATCTGGCGGGCCAACTGCTGTTCTCCTCCTGGATCTCACAGGGTCTGCTGGTGTTGCTGACCCTGGTGCTGGTTGGCTGGTTATTACGCCGGATCCTGCGGCCTATGCGGCAACTTTCGTCATTAATGATACGCCGCGAACCGGGTTTGTTAACGCCGCTGCCGGAACTGCTGCCGTGGTCGGAAACACGCTTGTTAATCGTGGCGTTTAATCGCTACATTGACAGGCTCCGCGGCATCCTCTCCCGGCAGGAACGCTTTAGCGCCGATGCTTCTCACCAGTTAAAAACGCCGCTGGCGGTGTTAAAAACGCAGGCGGCGGTGGCGTTAGCCAGCCAGCACCCTCATCACTGGTACGAAAGTCTGCAGGCGATGAGCGTAACGCTGAATAGCACCATTCAGCTCACGGAAAGATTGTTGCAACTTTCTGCGGTAAAGCATAAAGAGCAGGGCGAGCGGCGTTTTTCCCCGGTGAATCTGTACGATATCGTACAGAGCGGCTGCTTTACCCGCCTGGCGCAGGCGCGGAGTAAACATATCGACCTGGGCTACGAAGGCGAACAGGAAGCGATGTGGATCGAGGGGGATGAGGTACTGCTTAGCGAGCTGTGCGGAAACTTGTTGGATAATGCGCTGAAATACACGCCGGAGCAAGGCATCGTCACCGCGCGGCTTGAACGGGATGGCGATGCCGTGACGCTGGTTGTCGAAGATAGCGGCCCCGGCATTGATGATGAACACATCCATCTGGCGCTACAGCCGTTCCACCGGCTCGATAACGTAGGAAATGTGGCCGGGGCGGGCATTGGTCTGGCTTTGGTCAATGATATCGCACGCCTGCACCGTACTCATCCCCATTTTTCCCGTAGCGAAGCGTTGGGAGGGTTATACGTTCGGATACGCTTTTTAAGCCTTGTTCCGCAGTAATGCGCACAAATGTGTCAGCGGTAAAGCACGTTTACAAAAAGTCGCATCTTGAGGTGTGACGTTTTAATCAAATGATCATACATTCCCCCTACAAACCGTAGCGTTAATTAAAAATATAGTGGGTGCAGGGGCATGAATAATCATACTAAACGACGGGGAATAGCATTAACCGTCTTTCTTGTCGGGGTTAACCTCCTGGCCTGGATTTGGGCGTTCTGTGTTTTTCATCACCATGCAGTCATGCTAAGTGCAGCCATACTGGCGTATAGCTTTGGGCTGCGTCATGCGGTTGATGCCGATCATATCGCAGCCATCGATACCGTCACCCGTAAACTGATGCAGCAGGGTAAAACGCCTTTAGGCGTGGGGGCGTTTTTTTCATTGGGTCATTCGACCATTGTCGTTCTGGCATGTCTGGCGATTGTTGTGACGTCGATGGCATTTCGCGATCGTATTGATGTTTTGCATCAATATGGTTCGTTGATTGGTACGGCTGTTTCCGCTTTTTTTCTGCTGGCGATGGCCCTGCTTAACCTGTTTATTTTGTTCAACGTCTGGCGGCAATTTCGCTCGGTTACCCGCGGCGAGTCAGTGAGGGCGCATGACGAGGCGATACCTGGCGGGCTGATGACGCGTATATTTCAGCGTACGTTTCGTTTGGTCACTTCCAGTTGGCATATGTATTTTGTCGGTTTTCTGTTTGGTCTGGGATTTGATACCGCAACCGAGGTTGGGTTGCTGGGCATTTCCGCTTCAGCAGCCAACCAGGGGCTATCTCTCTGGTCGATGATGATTTTTCCTGTGCTGTTTACCGCCGGGATGGCGCTGGTGGATTCCCTGGATAACTTTGTCATGGTCGGCGCTTACGGTTGGGCTTTCTCGCATCCATTACGTAAGCTTTATTATAATATGACCATTACCGCCGCATCCGTCATTGTCGCGCTGGCGATTGGCGGGCTTGAGGCGCTGGGGTTGATTGATGATGCGTTACAGTTAAGCGGAACATTTTGGCAGACCGTAAGCACGCTTAACGATCATATGGGGAATGTGGGCTTCTGGGTAGTGGGCGCTTTTGTGCTATTCTGGCTGCTCTCGTTGTTGAATTATCGCTGGCGCGGCTATGATAAAATCACCCTCAATACCTGATTGATTTCTGTAAAAATAGCATTTCGGCAGTGGTGTCGCATCATTGCCGAAGAATTTTATCTCCTGAGAGTATATTCTTCCCGGTAAGTGCGTTATTTTTCATGCTTGCCTTTCGTTATCAATTTAAGCAATCCGATATAACATACAATACCAAAAATAATAATAACAGTTGTATACCCAAGAATCAGCCAGTCTGCATGTGTCATAATATAATCCAGTTATCAGGTATCCCGTGTTAAGGCGATCTTTAAGCCTGTTGTCAGCAAGAACCACTGTACCCGTTCAGTGCTGTTGGCAATAACGCATTGTTTATGCACAAGAGCGTTGTTACAAATAACGTATACATTGAGCATAGACCTCACCCACATTTTTGTAATGCCATAAAACAAGGCTACACCTTTAATCTACTGACGGTATGCCAGGGCAGAAGAGATAAAATGGTGGTTGTCATCATCATCTGTTCCTGACGCCAGGTTAATGACACACACATATGAAAATGTATAACCGCTGCACGCTTTTTAGCACGTTATCTGTAACATACTGTGTTAATCAATTCCGTAAAACCGAGTGTAGTGTAAGTGAATTTCGAGTAATTGTCATTATGATTATATGGTGGTTAACTTATTTTTCAAATTATGATTAAACTTTCGTTTTTTATCAGTTCATCAGGACTTATGAAAAATCTGGACGTAAAAAACATATTTACGTCCAGGCTTTCTTTTTAGCAAATCGATTTTCCGGTAAAATAGGGGTTCGACCACATGCGCTTATATTCCCATTCAGGCCTTAGTATGCCGATGGAAAAAAGTAATTTTTTTTGTCTTTCCTGGCAGTAATGTCTGGCGCGGTTAATATTTAGCCACATTAGTATGCTGCCGGGACTGAGTGGCCTGAACTCATTTTTAATTGCACCATTAGATACGTCAAAGTAGACGTTCATCTGGCTTTCAGATTTCAGTACGATATCAAATGCACAGGGTATCCCTTCAATATAAAGAATATGCCCAAACAGAAGGTGATGCAGTTGACTAAAAAAGTTGGCAAGGTTATCAGCGGGATAGCAGGATGAAGTATTGCCGAAACGAGACCGAAATAACTCGATAAAAATATGAGTCAGTTCATCAGAAGAACAATCAGCAACGCTTTTTACACTTCCGCCTTTTTTAAGAAACCGCTGATATTCATTACGGCGTGTTTTTTCAAACTTAGAAGAGAACGTTTCTTTGACCAGACAATTTTGTTTTTTTCTGGTGAGTTTCCATATGGCATTGCGTATTTGTGGCTGATGTAACGCCGAAAGCCGGTTAGTACGATCGGGTAAGAAGCAGCGTAAATCTGGTGCCATCGGAATAAGTATCTCATCTGAAGATAGCGGGAAGGTTCTGCGCGTCAGGATGCCAATATTCTGATCATTACAGATAAAGTAGGCGCCTTTAATCTTATCATCTTCTTTATAGTGGAAGAATTTAAAATGCCAGTTATGGCGCTTCATGAAATAATCCACAATATCTGGGTGCATATTGATACTACCGCCGTATTGCGTAAACACCTCCCGGTATAGGGAAAAGGAAGACGGTTGCCAGCGGGTTAATATACGCTTAACTTCTTGTATTTTCACCAAAACTCCTGACTTAGCTTACTGAAAATTCTATTTTGTATTATTTTTTCGCTCAACCAAATAAAAAAGTGAAAAATGTTTAGCTTGTATTTAATGGTTAACATGCTAATCGATGACGTTATGGTGAAGGGAATAAGATTAAGATGTTGATCATAGCATGAGTGAAAGCGACGGTTTAATGCCGCGCTTTTCACTCGCAAGCCATTCTGTATTTAACCATCCAGTAGCGATACAGATTTCAAAGAGCTCCGCTGAACGGTAGCAGGATCTGCACATCCGCGTATGAAATAGTTCTATCGGGAGAGGCTGTTAACCTCTTGTATTATTGTATCCAGAATATGATAGCGTTTCCGATACTCTGCGCGTTTTTTGCTGGGGATACTTTCAGGCGCTTTACGCATCACCTGTGATGGCAGATGATATAAGGCACCTTTCTTAACGCCGTTTAGCGACTCCCAGAATTCACTATAGCTGGCCACAAAAGTTTTTTTCTTCTGGAATAAGTACCGGAGTTGACGATAAACATGGTTGTTTTCACTTACCGCATAAATCTCGTCGACATTACAGGCCTGCATCAATGTCGCAAATGCTTCATACAGCATCCGTTTAGGAAAGAGACCGTAACAATCTTTGGTGGCGTTACGTATGACTTGTGGGCCGACATGTTTACTGGGCCCTTGTAACCCGGCAACCAGCGCTATTTGCTTCCCTTCATGGCGGATAAAGGAAAATGATAAACGTGCCAACGGCGTATCATTGAAGCACAGCGTTAATGTCAGTTCACCTTCTCTGTCATAGCCACAGGGACCGCAGTAGATATCTACCAGAGCACCGTTTTTTCCTTCCAGGTGAGCGAGTAAGATTTGTTCCTCGGACAGGAGGATCTTTTTAATTTTATTTTCCGGAAAGGACTGAACGAACTGGTAGTGTTCCAGAATAGCCCTTGCCCGGCAACGCATGCTAAGTCCGGTATACAAATAGGGCCGCTGGATTTTTGCCGGCAACAGTGGACGATGAATGATCAGCGTTCTGGGCTGAGACAGATGGCATAATTCATTGAAGTATTTAATTGTCGTTACGGGGTTAATAAGGCAACGTAATACAAATTTATAGCGAAACTTACGCTCTCCCCAGCGTTTATGGCGATAAGGCGTCTGCGCCATGACTTCTTTTAACATTAATAATGGATTATATCTTTCCATATCACTTGGCTGCATCGTCATACTACGTCCCTACTACTCGATAGACTTATAACCGAGACGGTAGCCTGATTGAGTTAAACGTAAAGGCAACGAAGAGGGCCTGTATAGACGATGTTGTTAAACGGTTTATCAATGGAAGCAATAAAACGCCTGAACACGCTTTTTAATAGGTTTTCTGCTAATGAATGGGATGAGTCCTGAACGTAGTATTAAAACGAATGCCGTGTTTATTATTTTAAATAATGTTTATACTCTAAATAATTCGAGTTGCAGGAAGGCGGCAAGCGAGCGAATCCCCAGGAGCTTACTAAAGTAAGTGACTGGGGTGAGGGAACGCAGCCGCAGCACATGCAACTTGAAGTATGACGAGTATAAGCCAATATATTTATTTGGCTGGTATGGTGTAAGTCAGACAACATGGATGGAGAATGTTTCCCCAGAAAGGACGTAGTGTTAATCAGACAGCAAAGCATCGTGATGCGTGATTATGTAACCAGGCGCAAAAGGGGGATTCACCTTATCGCTAAATGCAAATCTATATGATAAATTTTATCATGTACTGTGTTACTCTCTCGGAGAGAGCTTGTCCGTAATTCTGTGTAACTGCCACTGTATTAAAGTTGATCGCTCAGGCGGTCACCGAACTCGATAATAAAACGACTCATCGCCAGCCGCCAGTTCTGGATCGGCATACTCCATTTTTTTGACGCATCCTTGATTGCCAGATAAATAACCTTCCGCACCGAGTCGTCCGTTGGGAACACTTTGCGTTTCTTAATCGCGGCACGGATCACGCTGTTCAGCGATTCTATGGCATTCGTGGTGTAGATGGCCTTGCGGGTAGCCGAAGAATGTGTTCAGTTTTTCCCAGTGCGTACGCCAGCTTTTGCTGATTTGCGGATACTTATTATCCCACGCGTCTGCGAACGCATCCAGCGCCATCAGCGCCGCCTCTTCGGTCGGAGCCTGATAAACTGCTTTTAGCCCACCGGTGACGGCTTTGTAGTCCTTCCAGGACACGTATTTCAGGCTGTTACGCACCATATGGATGATGCACAGCTGGATGTGAGTCTGCGGGTAGACGCTGTTTATCGCATCCGGGAAGCCCTTCAGACCGTCCACACAGGCAATCAGAATGTCCTGAAGGCCACGGTTTTTCAGCTCCGTCAGTACGCTTAGCCAGAACTTTGCGCCTTCATTTTCGGCCAGCCACATACCTGGTAATTCTTTCTGGCCTTCGGTGTTGATACCCAGCGCCAGGAAGACGGCTTTGTTGATTACGCTGCCATTCTGACGGACTTTGACGACAATGCAGTCCATATAAACAATGGGATACAGCGTATCCAGCTGTCGGTTTTGCCACTCAGTGACCTGCTCTTTTACGGCGTCGGTGACTTTAGATATCAGCGTGGGCGATACATCCGCGTCGTACATTTCTTTGAACGTGGCGACGATTTCGCGCGTGGTCATACCTTTGGCGTACAGAGATAAAATCTGGCTGTCCATCTGCGTAATACGCGTCTGGTTCTTCTTAATCAACTGAGGTTCAAAGGTATTTTCACGATCACGCGGCGTGTTCAGCTCAATCTCGCCGTCATCGCACAACACCGTTTTTGACGAGTAGCCATTGCGGGTGTTAGAGCCTTTTTTGGGCGCATTTTTCTCGTGTCCGAGGTGGTCAGTCAGCTCAGCATTGAGTGCTGTTTCGACAGTAAGCTTCGTCAGCATCCGGGAAAACTGGTTAAGATCGGCTTCGGTTTTAAGGCCCTTAGCCAGTACAGCAGCCAGTGCTTTGAGTTTATTTTCGTCCATAATTTGCCTGTCTCCGGTGTTGGAGTGAACATATCAAAAACAGACAATTACATAATTTAAATTACAGTCTCTTTTTATGCTGCGGACTCTCGTGGTTATGTTAATTAGTTTTTTTTAAAAATAATAAATTCATTTTAGAGATATAATTATCTATTTCCTCTGGTAAGTAACTTAAAATTGTTCCCATCTCCCTTGCGACAACAAGCTCTGATTTTATTGTTTTCAATTCATTAGACTCATCACTCATATCATACATTAATTCTCTTTTTTTATTGTATAATTCAATAAATCGGTTTGCATATTGTTCACCCTGCGCACAATCTTTTCTGTATACTACTATTATATATAAAAAATTATTGCCCTCTTTGGGGAAGATTTTACATCCAATATTTGGTAGTTCAAGCAATGAATGCAACACCGGTGAATAAAGACTATCTACTGAAAACTGTCCCATTGGACGTTTCCCTGTAATAACAGTTAACCAACTTCCTTCAGCGGTGTTGGCTTCATCCCTGGAGATGGTTTTAAAATTAACGTGAGAGTCTGAATACATACGTTGCATATAATGAGTGAGTTCTGCCTTTTTATTAATGTATCCATTAATTTTAAATACAGACTGTTCTCTGGTTATACCTGAAATATATTTCTGATCATAAATATTAGGTTTTTCCATGAAAAAATAATGAGTTACATCAGGATAAGTTTTCATTATTATATCTATTGTATTAATCCGATCCGAAAACGAAATCTTTTGATTGCTAATGCTGGGTATTTTCATTTACAATTCCATTTTTATTTAGATGCTACAATGATATCGTATGTTCTCTATTTAAACATCAGTCCGTCAAGAATTATATGCTAACCAAGGCGTATCCCTTAACAGTCGCCTTAAAGATCTTGATAGAACTCAGTTTAAGCATAGATTAAAATTAGCACGTAGCTGTTGTATCATGTTATCCCTGTGATTTGTCTACAGAATTTACATAAAGTATCAATTTTAACAATAAAATATTTGTTTCATTGCTCACTAGTAGGATATGTATGTATCCATCGGTTAATGCTTAATTTAGCATCTTTTAGCTGACAGCGATTGCAACGCTAAAAAACATGTGCTAATAATCATCATGTAAAATATGTAATGAAGTAAGCATGGAGCATTTAATTGTTATGATTCCACCATTAAATAGATATGTTCCCGCGCTTTCAAAAAATGAATTGGTTAAAACTGTTACCAACAGGGACATTCAGTTTACAAGTTTTAATGGAAAAGATTATCCCTTGTGCCTTTTAGATGAGAAAACCCCTCTTCTTTTCTTTTCCAGTGGTTTGAGCGGAATCCAGTTTTCTCTACTACAGCCAACTTTAAAATCGCAGTGCTGTTCAGAACGGAGATATACGGCATTCCTTGTGAAATATGGGAGTAAGAAGAGCTTAAATAATTTAATTGGCTATTAAATAACAATTCCCATTGATTGATAATAAATGGAGGCATAGTATATGTCGGGAACGATTTCATTTTCACCTCGTAGCATTTATTTTCATATAACAACGGTCGCATATAATACTTCTCAAAGCAGCGACGCTCAGTTTGGATGAAAAAGCTATTTTGTTGGCAGCAAAGAGATTTGATAATGTTCCGGGAATGCTTATAGCGTCAAATAATGGGCATTCCGAGGCTGTTCTTGCTCACGGAAAACTGCTTAAAAACTCATATCTGACTGCGGATAAAACAGCAGAATTACTTGCGGCAAAAAATAATGATGGAGTATCTGCTTTACTTATAGCACTTCAGAACGGACATGATGAGGTCATCAGAGTTTACGGTTGAGGAAATCGCAGAACATTTATCTGAAGCACAGAAAGTCTATTTTCTTGATGTTGTTAATGAGTGTCAAAGATTACCTTGTAGTTATACACGCCGCAGCTTATAAAGCGGGGCTTCGGGCAGTGGACCGTTGCATCACAGCAGAAGCATATTAAACAATTCAACTCTCATAACAGCCTTCGCTTTTTTAGGAATCGCAAATGACTATTCATGACAATCTTAGAGCCTATCCCATTAGGGCTATTTTACTTGCCATTTTGGACCTGGGCAG
>NZ_JBKFSQ010000035.1:0-44450 GCF_046569525.1 Salmonella sp. 741265055_HSA
TAAAAATCAATGAGATAACCGGTTGCCAGTTACATGCCGGAACCGTTCGCCGCTGATTGCCGTCTGCGGGGCTTGTGTGGCGCAGGGCCGCGCCAACCCTGCGTATCCGTGACCCGCATAAAGATGAAAAGATGGCGGCAATCCACAAAGCGCTGGACGAATACAGCGCAGAGCATCCGGTATTTTATGAAGATGAGGTGGATATCCACCTTAATCCCAAAATCGGTGCGGACTGGCAGCCACGCGGGCAGCAAAAACGCGTGGTGACGCCGGGACAGAATGAAAAATATTATCTGGCTGGCGCACTGCACAGCGGAACAGGTAAAGTCAGCTACGTGGGCGGCAGCAGCAAAAGTTCGGCGCTGTTCATCAGCCTGCTGAAGCGGCTTAAAGCAACGTACCGTCGGGCGAAAACTATCACGCTGATCGTGGACAACTACATTATCCACAAAAGCCGTGAAACACAGCACTGGCTGAAGGAGAACCCGAAGTTCAGGGTGATTTATCAGCCGGTTTACTCGCCATGGGTGAATCATGTAGAATGGCTCTGGCAGGCACTTCACGACACAATAACGCGCAATCATCAGTGCAGCTCAATGTGGCAACTGTTGAAAAAAGTTCGCCATTTTATGGTAAGCTCAGAAAGACGTAAATAACCTACAACATCAGGAACGCCGCGATCGAAGAAGCAGGGTTATGTTTGTCCTTCCGCTTCATACCACGAACGCATTTCCCAGGATAGCATGAGCTCTGCAAATGCAGTTTGATTGGCCCATGACAATACATCACCACCGATGTTAACCTGTGCGGGTATTAGAGCCTTTTTTGGGCGCATTTTTCTCATGCCCAAGATGGTCAGTCAGCTCAGCATTGAGTGCGGTTTCGACGGTAAGCTTCGTCAGCATGCGGGAAAAAGCATTGAGATCGGCTTCGGTTTTAAGGCCTTTAGTCAGTTCAGTTGCCAGTGCTTTGAGTCTCTTTTCGTCCATAATTTGCCTGTCTCCGTTGTTGGAGTGAACATATCAAAAACAGGCAGATACACAATTTAAATTACAGTCTCGCATTAAGTCACCTTAACGGGGATAGACAACAAAGCCCGGTCTCCCGGGCTCTGAAAGTCAATGCTATATTAGCTGTATGCGTGAAGCGTTCGCTGACAAAGCGCCGAGCGCACGCAGTCGTCTTTGTTGAAATGCACAATCCCCACCATTTCATCTTCTTCAAAGCGTTCCAACGCATCGCTCAACCCGGAACGCACGCCGCGCGGCAGGTCGCATTGCGTAATATCGCCATTGACAATGACCGTGACGTTTTCGCCTAATCGCGTCAAAAACATTTTCATTTGCGCCGCAGTCACATTTTGCGCCTCGTCGAGGATCACAACCGCATTTTCAAAAGTACGCCCACGCATATAGGCGAACGGGGCAATTTCTACCTTACCGATTTCCGGGCGCAAACAATATTGCATAAAGGAAGCGCCCAACCGTTTAAGCAGTACGTCATAGACAGGACGAAAATAAGGCGCAAATTTTTCAGCGATATCACCGGGCAAAAAACCAAGATCTTCATCAGCCTGCAATACCGGACGCGTCACAATGATCCTCTCGACGTCCTTATGAATCAATGCTTCTGCCGCCTTTGCCGCACTGATCCATGTTTTTCCACAGCCGGCTTCGCCGGTCGCAAAAATAAGCTGTTTACTGTCGATAGCGTTCAGATAATGCGCCTGTGCTTCATTTCGCGCCTTAACAGGAGAGGTATCGCGACTATCGCGCGCCATGCCAATGGCTTCTACTCCGCTCATCTGTACCAGTGACGTGACCGATTCTTCTTCACGTTGCTTATGACTACGCGAATCTCGTCTCAACACACGCTTTGCTTCACGACGAGCTTTGATCACTGCTTTTTGTCTTCCCATGGATAGCACCTTGAGTTGTAGGTATACATCACCCGCGTTCTCTTGAACGCGATTATGCGCACACACATCTGAGGGTTGGCTTCCTTGTAAGCCTTAGCTTGCTTTTTGAAACGACGCCACACACGGCTACGCGCACCACATATGACGTCATGGGGATGGGCAGTAAGGGAAATGATGAAAGCTTTTAAGGTGACAGGACCACCACCGGAGAGAGAATGTCCGTACAGGGTGTTGTAACTACTGTAAACAAAGTGTCCTGGGGCGGACATTACCATTCGCGATCTCCATAGTGAGTGGCCATCACTGCCGGGGAACTACCGCTGTTACTACTAAGTACAACACAAAAAATCAAAAATGCAACAATGCGCTTACTAAATATTAACCAAAACTTATTGCGTCATTGTCAGTCTCTTACAGAAAGATTACACGATTATTTCATAGGCAGGACACTAAAAAATATAATCATTAGATTCTCCGGGTATTAATTCTGAAAATATCCATAACCCATTGAATATGCAACATACATAAGGTTCAAATGGATTAATTAACGTGTCCTCTCTCTCGTCGCTAAAACGGCATTATTTATGCGAAATTTTGTGCGGCATATTTACGCCAGTAACGCTGACTCGTTTTAATTTTTGTCATTACTCTATTGCGTCAAGGCTATTGGTACCATTAACAGGAGATTTCATATGTGGCCAGTTGGTGATTACACGGGACGTATTACGCCCGCGTAAACGGCGCTCAAGGGCTAAAAATAGTTCGAGAGTGCGTCCTTATTTACCTGAACGCCTTCAGTCAATCGGTCCGGGACTTATCAGGGGACCAGGCAGGCGTATAACGCCGCCTGGTAAAATATGTCCGATGGCAATAATGCTCTCGGACATGGCGGTTATTCCGCCCGTAGCTTCGACGGCGGCGCGGAATGATAATGCGCGTCCGCTTTTGCAAAGCGTTCCTGCATCGCTGCTGTCGGCGCTTTGCCAAGCAGGCTAAAGATTACGATCCCTATACTGCCGAAAATGAAGCCAGGGATGATCTCATACAGATCCAGCCAGCCATATTGTTTCCAGACGATAACCGTCACCGCGCCAATGATCATTCCCGCCAGCGCGCCGTTACGTGTCATACGCGACCACATCACAGAAAACAGGACAACAGGCCCAAATGCCGCGCCGAATCCAGCCCAGGCGTAGCTCACCAGCCCCAGCACACGGTTATCGGGATTCGCCGCCAGCGCAATGGCGATCAGCGCTACCACCAGTACCATCACTCGCCCTACCCATACCAGCTCTTGCTGGCTGGCGCTTTTACGCAGAAAAGCCTTATATAAATCTTCCGTAATCGCGCTGGAGCATACCAGCAACTGACAGCTCAACGTCGACATCACCGCCGCCAGGATAGCAGACAGCAGAACACCGGCAATCCACGGGTTAAACAGGATCTGCGCCAGTTCAATAAATACGCGTTCTGAGTTTTGGTTCACCGCCCCGGCCAGCGCGGGGTTATTGTTAAAGTACGCAATGCCAAAGAAGCCCACCGCCACTGCGCCCGCCAGACACAGAATCATCCAGGTCATACTGATACGACGCGCATGAACAATGCTGTGATGGGAGTCCGCCGCCATAAAGCGCGCCAGAATATGCGGCTGACCGAAGTAACCCAGTCCCCAGCCCATCAGGGAAATAATAGCGACAAAATTCAGCCCCTTGAGCATGTCGACATTCTCGATGCTCTTTTGCTTGATCACCTCCAGCGACTCGCTAAAACCGCCTACGCCGACAATAACCATCACCGGCGTCAGGATTAACGCAAAAATCATCAGACTGGCCTGAACGGTATCCGTCCAGCTAACGGCAAGAAACCCGCCGATAAAGGTATAAATAATGGTTGCCGCGGCCCCCGCCCACAGTGCGGTTTCATAGCTCATACCGAAGGTGCTTTCGAACAGTCGTGCCCCAGCGACAATACCTGACGCGCAATAGATAGTGAAAAACAGCAGAATGACCAGCGCGGAAATAATACGCAGGACTCGGCTCTTATCCTCAAACCGACCGGTAAAATAGTCCGGCAGCGTGAGCGCGTTATTGTTAAATTCGGTATGTACGCGCAGGCGCCCGGCCACCAGCTTCCAGTTAATCCATGCGCCTAACGTCAGGCCAATGGCGATCCAGCTTTCAGAGATCCCCGACAGAAAGATAGCGCCAGGCAGCCCCATTAACAGCCAGCCGCTCATATCCGACGCGCCGGCTGATAAAGCCGTAACAAACGGCCCCAGACTGCGACCGCCTAGAATATAGTCATCAAAGTTTTTGGTTGAGCGCCAGGCGATAAACCCAATCAATATCATGCCAAAAATATAGACACAGAATGTCACCAACATCGGTGTGCTAATAGCCATCAAGGTTCTCCAAATTTATTTATTGGCACTACCGTAGCGTGCCGTTTTGTACCCTGCCGGAACGTGGCAAGGGTGTTATGTTTACCAGGGCGACCGTATCCTGCCGGAAGCGGTGGTTATTCACAATCGATTTAACACACCATTTACATCAAATTTGATTGCAGAGGGATACTATTTTTCTCCAGGTTGCACTCTCTCACATTTTTTGCGGTTGCACCTTTTAAAAGTGTTAACTACCGCAGAGAAAATAAATCCAGATGGTTTTCCCCGTCAGACTTCCCCTTTCTTTTTTTAACAATTTATTCATTTTTAAGCTTGCAACGCAGGTCACATTTAACGAGGTTGCACAAAGTTGCAACATAGTGGATATTTTCCGCTAACTATTGGTTAGCAGATAGAGCGAATAACAGGAGTAGAGGGTATGGGAACCACCACGATGGGGGTTAAGCTGGACGACGCCACGCGCGAACGGATCAAAATGGCCGCCTCGCGTATCGATCGCACGCCGCACTGGTTAATAAAACAGGCGATCTTTAGCTATCTGGACAAGCTGGAAAATAGCGATACGCTACCGGAGCTACCTGCGCTGTTTGCCGGCGCGGCAAATGAAAGCGAGGAGCCGGTCGCGCCGCAGGATGAGCCGCATCAGCCCTTTCTGGAGTTTGCCGAACAGATTCTTCCCCAATCCGTCTCTCGCGCCGCCATCACTGCCGCCTGGCGCCGCCCGGAAACCGATGCGGTGTCAATGCTAGTGGAACAGGCGCGCCTGTCGCCGCCTGTCGCGGAGCAGGCGCATAAACTGGCGTATCAACTGGCGGAGAAATTGCGCAATCAAAAATCCGCCAGCGGTCGCGCGGGCATGGTGCAAGGCCTGTTGCAGGAGTTTTCCCTCTCTTCGCAAGAAGGCGTAGCGCTGATGTGTCTGGCGGAAGCGCTGCTGCGTATTCCCGACAAAGCTACGCGCGATGCGTTAATTCGCGACAAAATCAGTAATGGCAACTGGCAGTCGCATATTGGCCGTAGCCCGTCGCTGTTTGTAAACGCCGCCACCTGGGGGCTGCTCTTTACCGGCCGACTGGTCTCAACGCATAACGAAGCCAATCTTTCGCGCTCGCTGAACCGCATTATCGGCAAGAGCGGCGAACCGTTAATCCGCAAAGGCGTCGACATGGCGATGCGTTTAATGGGCGAGCAGTTCGTGACTGGCGAAACCATTGCTCAGGCGCTGGCGAATGCCCGAAAACTGGAAGAGAAAGGGTTCCGCTATTCTTACGATATGCTGGGCGAAGCCGCGTTAACCGCCGCCGATGCGCAGGCCTATATGGTCTCTTACCAGCAAGCGATTCATGCCATCGGCAAAGCGTCTAACGGTCGCGGTATTTACGAAGGGCCAGGCATCTCGATTAAGCTGTCCGCCCTGCATCCACGCTATAGTCGCGCGCAATACGATCGGGTAATGGAGGAGCTTTATCCGCGCCTGAAATCCCTGACGCTGCTGGCGCGCCAGTACGACATTGGTCTCAATATCGACGCCGAAGAGGCGGATCGTCTGGAGATCTCGCTCGATCTGCTGGAAAAACTCTGCTTCGAACCCGAACTGGCGGGCTGGAACGGCATTGGCTTTGTGATCCAGGCTTATCAAAAACGCTGCCCGCTGGTCATTGATTATTTAGTCGATCTGGCCTCCCGTAGCCGCCGTCGGCTGATGATTCGTCTGGTGAAAGGCGCCTACTGGGATAGCGAGATCAAACGCGCGCAAATAGAAGGGCTGGAGGGCTATCCGGTTTATACCCGCAAAGTGTATACCGATGTCTCTTATCTGGCCTGCGCGAAAAAACTGCTCGCCGTACCTAATCTGATCTACCCGCAGTTCGCGACCCATAACGCTCACACACTGGCGGCGATTTATCATCTGGCCGGGCAAAATTACTATCCGGGTCAGTACGAATTCCAGTGCCTGCACGGCATGGGCGAACCGCTGTATGAACAGGTCACCGGTAAAGTAGCGGACGGAAAACTTAACCGTCCCTGCCGTATTTACGCGCCGGTGGGAACACACGAAACCCTGCTGGCCTATCTGGTACGACGCCTGCTGGAAAACGGCGCCAACACCTCTTTTGTCAACCGCATCGCCGATGCCACCCTACCGCTCGATGAACTGGTGGCCGACCCGGTCGAGGCCGTGGAAAAACTGGCGCAGCAGGAAGGTCAGGCTGGCATACCGCATCCGAAAATTCCGCTGCCGCGCGATCTGTACGGCGAAGGTCGGATAAACTCCGCCGGACTTGATTTAGCGAATGAACATCGCCTCGCCTCGCTTTCTTCTGCCCTGTTAAGCAACGCCATGCAGAAATGGCAGGCCAAACCTGTGCTGGAACAACCGGTGGCCGACGGTGAGATGACGCCGGTTATCAACCCGGCGGAACCGAAAGATATTGTCGGCTGGGGACGCGAAGCGACAGAAAGCGAGGTTGAACAGGCATTGCAAAACGCGGTCAATCAGGCGCCGGTTTGGTTTGCGACGCCGCCGCAAGAACGCGCCGCCATTTTGCAGCGGGCGGCGGTATTAATGGAAGACCAAATGCAGCAGTTGATTGGCCTGTTGGTGCGTGAAGCGGGGAAAACGTTCAGCAACGCCATTGCCGAAGTGCGCGAAGCGGTAGACTTCCTCCATTATTATGCCGGTCAAGTGCGTGACGATTTCGATAACGAAACGCATCGCCCGTTAGGGCCGGTGGTCTGCATCAGTCCATGGAACTTCCCGCTGGCTATTTTTACCGGCCAAATCGCCGCCGCGCTGGCGGCAGGTAACAGCGTTCTGGCGAAACCGGCAGAGCAGACATCGCTGATTGCCGCCCAGGGCATTGCCATTTTGCTGGAAGCGGGCGTACCGCCGGGCGTCGTGCAACTGTTGCCGGGACGGGGAGAAACCGTCGGCGCCCAGCTTACCGCCGATGCGCGTGTACGCGGCGTGATGTTTACCGGTTCCACGGAGGTCGCGACGTTGTTGCAGCGCAACATCGCCACGCGTCTTGACGCCCAGGGCCGCCCTATTCCGTTGATTGCGGAAACCGGCGGTATGAACGCTATGACTGTCGACTCTTCCGCGCTCACCGAGCAGGTGGTCGTGGATGTGCTGGCTTCCGCTTTCGACAGCGCCGGACAACGCTGTTCCGCGCTCCGCGTGCTGTGTTTGCAGGACGATATCGCCGAACATACGCTGAAAATGTTACGCGGCGCGATGGCGGAGTGTCGGATGGGGAATCCAGGCCGCCTGACGACCGATATCGGGCCGGTGATCGATAGCGAGGCCAAAGCCAACATCGAGCGTCATATCCAGACGATGCGCGCCAAAGGCCGCCCGGTTTTCCAGGCCGCGCGTGAAAACAACGATGACGCGCAGGAATGGCAGACCGGTACGTTTGTTATGCCCACGCTTATTGAGTTGGAAAACTTCGCAGAACTGGAAAAAGAGGTCTTCGGGCCCGTGCTGCACGTCGTGCGTTATAACCGTAACCAACTGGCGGAGCTTATCGAACAGATTAACGCTTCCGGCTACGGGCTAACGCTGGGCGTACATACCCGTATTGATGAAACCATTGCGCAAGTCACCGGTTCCGCCCATGTCGGCAACCTGTACGTTAACCGTAATATGGTGGGCGCGGTCGTCGGCGTCCAGCCGTTTGGCGGCGAAGGCCTGTCCGGCACCGGGCCAAAAGCGGGAGGGCCGCTCTATCTCTACCGCCTGCTGGCACACCGCCCGCCCAATGCGCTCAATACGACGCTGACTCGTCAGGATGCGCGTTACCCGGTAGATGCGCAGCTTAAAACCACGCTACTCGCGCCGTTGACCGCCCTGACGCAATGGGCGGCGGATCGCCCGGCGCTACAGACGCTCTGCCGACAATTCGCCGATCTGGCGCAGGCCGGCACGCAGCGCCTGCTACCGGGACCGACCGGCGAGCGTAATACCTGGACGCTGTTGCCGCGTGAACGGGTATTATGCCTGGCTGATGACGAACAGGATGCGCTGACGCAGCTTGCCGCCGTTCTCGCCGTCGGCAGTCAGGCGCTATGGTCAGACGACGCCTTCCACCGCGATCTGGCGAAGCGTCTCCCCGCCGCCGTTGCGGCGCGTGTCCAGTTTGCGAAAGCGGAAACGCTGATGGCGCAGCCGTTTGACGCGGTGATTTTCCACGGCGACTCCGACAAGCTGCGAACCGTGTGCGAAGCCGTCGCCGCCCGCGAAGGCGCGATAGTATCGGTACAGGGGTTCGCCCGCGGCGAAAGCAATATACTGCTGGAACGGCTCTATATTGAACGTTCGCTGAGCGTAAACACTGCCGCCGCTGGCGGTAATGCCAGCCTGATGACAATTGGCTAATACTGTGGTTAATTAAGGCTCCGTCAATGGAGCCTTTTTACTCGCGTCAGAGGAGCGTATGAAACGAATTTTCCTTACCTGCGCGGCGTTGTTGTTCAGCAGTCAGGCGTTGGCCGATGAGTGTGCCAGCGCCAGTACGCAGCTGGAAATGAATCGCTGCGCCGCCGCGCAATACCAGGCGGCAGATAAAAAGCTGAACGAAACCTATCAAAGCGCGATTAAGCGTGCACAACCGCCGCAGCGCGAGCTGTTGCAAAAAGCGCAGGTGGCATGGATTGCACTGCGGGACGCCGATTGCGCTCTGATTCGCTCAGGTACGGAGGGCGGCAGCGTGCAACCCATGATCGCCAGCCAGTGCCTGACCGATAAAACGAACGAACGCGAAGCGTTTTTAGCCTCGCTGCTGCAATGTGAAGAGGGGGATTTGAGCTGCCCACTGCCGCCAGCCGGTTAACGCACGCGAATCCCTTCAATAATAATGCGCTGAACGCTTTCGACCGTTTGGTTAAAAAAGGCTTCATCGCGAAGCGTCGCGCCGGTTACCGCCTCAACCTGAGGGGCAAAATCGGCGTAATGTTGCGTGGCGGCCCAAATCATGAAGATCAAATGGTGCGGGGAGACGGGCGCCAGTTTCCCGCTGTGCACCCATCCGGCAATCAGCGCGGATTTTTCATCTATCAACGCTTTTAGATCGCCGGTCAGTTCCTCCATTAAGAGCGGCGCGCCCGCCAGCATCTCCATGCAGAAGAGCCGCGACGCCTGCGGATAATCACGCGAAACCTCCAGCTTGAGACGGATATACTCTTTGATGGCCTCCAGAGGGGAAAATTCTGCGCGAAACGCCTTGAGCGGCGCCAGCCAGACATCCAGGATCTGTCGCATTACCGCGACATACAGCACCTCTTTCGAGGGATAATAATAAAGCAGATTGGTTTTGGAGACGCCTGCCCGCTCGGCGACCTGCTCAAGACGCGCGCCATGAATGCCATACTGGGAAAAAACGGCAAGCGCGGCGGTTAAGATAAGCTGCCGTTTTGCACCGGTGGCCTGCGAGCGTTTCCCAATTTTTTTCTCTGTGCGTTGCGACATGCGCCCTCTCCTTTTTGTCAGGACGCAAGCATACCAAATCCGGCTTATAAACAAAAAAACCGCCGGAAATCCGGCGGCGGTGGCGCATGACGCTTTTTAGCGTGAAACGCTCAGCGTCTTGCTGTTGTGACGCAGGCTAGCTATTACGGTTACTGCTTTTGCCCCCTTTTTTGCCTGCTTCGGATGCACGCTGCGGGTCATTCTTAAAATTGCCCCCGCTGTGCTGACCACCTTTACGACCTGCTTCTGATGCTCTTTCGCGGTCTTCCGCAAAATTACCGGAACCGCCACGATGGTTTGCCATTACTGACCTCCGTCATAGATTAGACATCATATTGCATAGGTAATGAGGAGTATCTCCTCGCGCAGCGTATGAACGATATCATCAGTAACGCCGCGTAAGATTAAGCATAGTGAAAAACGCCGTGGTAGGCCGCTTACCGAAATATTCTGCAACATCGGAAGCCGAATACGCAGAATAATAACAATAAGAAATAAATAAGTTATTCTTATATTTGGGAAAATCAAAGCGCTTAAAAATGTATCATTTTGCAACAAAGGTCGCCAAATTAATTATTGTTATAAATCAAAGAAATGGCGCTGAAATTTGCACTCTTCACAGGAGGGCATATCTTTAAATAGACGTAGCGAATCGCTACACACCTGATTAATCTGAGGAGTAGTACAAATGGCAAAGATTCTGGTGCTCTATTATTCCATGTACGGACACATTGAAACCATGGCGCACGCGGTGGCGGAAGGGGCAAAGAAAGTCGACGGCGCAGAGGTCATTATAAAGCGTGTGCCAGAAACAATGCCGCCTGAAATCTTCGCAAAAGCTGGCGGTAAAACGCAAAACGCACCGGTTGCCACCCCACAGGAGCTGGCGGATTACGATGCCATTATTTTTGGTACGCCAACCCGGTTTGGCAATATGTCAGGCCAGATGCGTACCTTCCTGGACCAAACCGGCGGCCTGTGGGCATCCGGCGCGCTATACGGCAAGCTCGGCAGCGTGTTCAGTTCTACCGGAACGGGCGGCGGCCAGGAGCAGACCATCACCTCGACCTGGACTACGCTTGCCCATCATGGGATGGTGATCGTCCCGATAGGCTATGCCGCACAGGAACTCTTTGACGTCTCCCAGGTTCGCGGCGGCACGCCTTACGGCGCAACGACTATCGCCGGAGGCGACGGTTCACGTCAACCAAGCCAGGAGGAACTCTCTATCGCTCGCTATCAGGGGGAATACGTCGCCGGTCTGGCAGTCAAACTCAACGGCTAATCTTCAACAGGAGGATTCGAATGCCAACTCAAGAAGCAAAAGCGCACCGCGTCGGCGAATGGGCAAGCCTGCGTAATACGTCGCCGGAAATTGCCGAAGCCATTTTTGAAGTCGCTCACTATGACGAGAAACTGGCAGAAAAAATATGGGAAGAAGGTAGCGATGAGGTGCTGATCAAAGCCTTTGAGAAAACGGATAAAGACTCGCTCTTCTGGGGCGAACAAATCATCGAACGTAAGAACGTATAACACAAACGCCCCCGCCTGCGCGGGGGCATACGGCTATTTTGCAGCAGTGTTCATAACGTTATCGAACTTATCCAGCGGACAGAAGCCGTTCGCATCCACCGGACATCCTTTCAGTTCCAGGGTTACCCTTTGCGCGGGCGATTTGAGCGTTAACGCTTCCGCATTACGTAACTGCCGGGCGCTCTGGTAGACATACTCGATTTTCATCAAATCCCGGTTAGCGTTGCCGTCATGCCAGCGTTGGAAGACAAGCTGACCGCCAATCGGCGTTCTCTCATACTGGTCATGGAGCTGATAGGGTTTAAAATCCAGCGCCGTCAGCAGCGACGCGATATTGGAATCATGCCCCACCAGCACGGTAACCTTCGGCGCGCTAACGCGATCGGCAACCAGCACCTTATCGATATACTTCACCAGCGGCGCAGCGACATTGCGCGCCACCGTGGGTGAGGTAAACAGGCTGTCCTGGTAGCCGTTTTTCAGTTTTGACAGCACCTTCCACTGCCGATCGGTGTGGATGCCGCCCCAGGCGACCTGATCCATCGGAAACCCTTCGTAATATTGCAGGGTAAACGCATCCACCAGCGAGTTCCCTACTTTCAACGGCCCCTGCACGCCAGGCTCTTGCTGATAGTTCGCGCTGAAGGTATCTTTCGCGTCGATTAGCGAACAGTGATGCTTCTCTTTGCAGGACGGTGAGTCTTGATAATGCGTTATCTGCTCCAGCAGTTTATAACTCTCATCAAGATGTAGCTGACTACGCGCTTTTTCCATCGCCTGTACAGCCTGTTGCCGGAACGCGGCGGAATCATCGGTAATCACCGGATTGAAGGTAGGGTCCATAGTGCCCATTTTTTCCTGATGATGAACAGGAATATCACAGCCGGGGAAAGCGCCGGTAATGAAAAATTGCGCGGTGGCGACGGTGCGCTGCAAACTATTCGCATAGGCATATACCGTGTCGGGCGCCGGACATTCTCCCGACGGTATCAGCCCCTGCGCGACCAGCCATTCACGTGTGTAGTGTCCCATATAGACTTCCAGCACGCCGCCTTTCGTCGTCAGTTGCCCGCCGGGAACGTCCCACGCCGGCCAGGCGTTCGGCGTCGACTGCGCCAGTACGCTGCCATTATTCGCCAGCGGCGCCCGCAGATTATGGCGGCTCATCATCAGCACCTGTTGTAATTGATAACCCTCCGGCGTTGTCTGCGCCTGTACGGCGGATGACAACAAAACAGCCCCTGCCACAGCAACAGCGAGTAATGATTTTTTCATCCCTATGACCTCTTGTTGTTATCAAATCGTTCTGAGTGTGACAGAAATGGATCATTTTTCCGGGAACGATTTCGCAAAACGGGGGTTTTTCTTACAGTAAACGCGTTAGCGCCGGGAAACCCCGGCGCATATTCAGAACGTTTTTGCCCACCATAGTCGAAGCTTCATGCCCCAATAGCTGGTCCAGCCGCTGGTGGTGAACACAACCCGACCTTGTGAAACCACCACCAGCGTTGGCGTCACGCTGATTTCCCAGCCAGCGGATAAGGCGCCGTTAGCATCATTGACGACCGGAAAGTCAACGCCCTTGCGCGCCAGCCAGCGGGCAACCTCAGCGTCATCGCCGGAGCGGAGCGCAACGGTCATGACGTTTTCCCCTTCCGCCGCCAGGCGAGCGACCGCAGGCGTAGTAAAGCGGCATACCCCGCACCAGCTGGCCCAAAAATAGAGCAGTACGGGGCGTTCTTCGCTCAATGTCACCAGAGTTGTCGACTCTCCCGTCAGCGTATGTAACGGTGTCGCGGCAAACGCCGGAGGCGCCTGCGGCGCGCGCCAGACGTCCATGACCACCATTATCGCGATGAGGAGCGCCAGAAAAACCGCGGCTTCACGCAGCCAACGCCGCAGTTTACCCGCCATTGGCAGCCGCCAGTTTTTCTTTCACCACCGCTTCCAGCGTATCCCAGGGCACTGCGCCCGGAATCAGCTCGTCGCCAATGATCGTCGCTGGCGTTCCTTGCACGCCGACCAGCCTTGCCAACTGCAAATTAGTGCGTATCGTTTCCATGCTTTTTTCATCCAGAGTCACTGGCGTAGCCCCTGCTTTCTGCTGGGCTTGTTTAATACTGTCATCCGTATGGTAACCGCGCTTTTGCATAAGTTTTTCATGTAGCGCGAGGAACTGTTGCGGATGATCGCGCCAGGTGGTCAGCGCAATACGCGCCGCCAGTATGGAACTCTCTCCTTTGAATGGCAGCGGTTTAATAATGACCGCAACGTCAGGATATTTCTGCACAATCTTTTCCAGCATCGGATCGAGCTGTTTGCAGTACGGACAGTTGTAATCCGTAAAGTTCACCAGCGTCAGCTTAGGGTGTTTAGCGCCTATCCGCGGGCTGGCAGGATCGTTAAACAACGCCGCATGGATCAGATTTTCAATCTGCTTTTCCTGATCCGGCGTAAAAGGAGCGGTTTCTTGCGCGATGCTCAGCGTCGAAAACAGCGCCAGCAGCAAAACAATCATGTATTTCATTGGGTTATTCCTTTCGCTTTTTTCAACGTTTGTAATACCGCATCGCGGGTCAGCAAAGTGGGCAGTGCCTCCCCTTCCGGCAAGCCGGGGCCATATACCTGATTAAACGGCACGGCGACCTGGCCACGCGTTTTCAGAAAATCGG
Organism: Salmonella sp. 741265055_HSA; assembly: GCF_046569525.1. NCBI lineage: Bacteria > Pseudomonadati > Pseudomonadota > Gammaproteobacteria > Enterobacterales > Enterobacteriaceae > Salmonella > Salmonella sp. 741265055_HSA. The sequence continues at coordinate 13,998 of NZ_JBKFSQ010000035.1, forward strand.
TAATGGCATCGGACGGCAGCGTCCAGTCTCCCCGCAGCGCCACAACATCCGGCTGTTGCAAGGCGGCCTGTACATCCTCTTTTTGCAGGATGTTGTATTTATTCACTTTACAGGTAATACACCAGTCCGCAGTGACATCGACAAATACCCGCTTATGCTGCGCCAGCGCCGACTGGATTGCCTGTTCACTCAACGGTTGCCACTGAACCGTGTCTTGCGCGCTCTTTGACGCAGTGAAGCCGAAATGCGGCAGGAGTAACGTCGCCAGCCAGATAGCCGACCCCAGCATCATCAGACCGAGGAGCCTGCGCAGGACATTCATCCAACGCCCGGGGCGCGGTAAACGTAGCGCAAGCCCTGGTCGTATCGCGACCAGTAGCCACGGCGCGCTCATTCCCAGGCCAAGCGCAAGGAACAGCCCCCACAGCGTCGGCAGCGACGCCGTGAGCGCCACCGCGACCGCCGTGCCCAGAAACGGCGCGCTACAAGGCGTCGCCAGCAGCGTGGCGAATGCCCCCTGCCAGAAATGTCCCGACATACCGTTACCGCCGTAAGTGGCCAGTTTCGTGGTCATAGATGAGGGAAGCCTGAACTCAAAAAGCCCGAACAGGCTGGCGCTAAACAACAACATCACCAGCGCCATAAAACCAATAAACCATGCATTCTGGAACTGGACTCCCCAGGCCAGCGCATGGTTTGACAGGCGAAGGAGGGTCATAAACGCCGCCAGCGCCATAAATGACGCAATGATACCGGCGACCGAAGCCAAAAATTGTCGCCTGATGTGAGAGCGGCTTTTTTCCTCTACCAATAAAATAGAGCCAAGTTTCATACCCAGAACCGGCAGTACGCAGGGCATTAAATTAAGAATCAGTCCGCCGATCAGCGCCATCATTACAACTTGCCAGAAAGGTAGCGCCGCATTGTCCGGCGTTTGCGCTGGCGCAGCGCCAATGGTTTGCGTGCTCTCCTGGGCGATAGCGCCATCGGCTAACACGAGGGTCAGCGATTTGTTGCGCAAATCGGGCGCCTTTTCGCCCCAACTGTCCGTCACCGGCACCGTCGCCTGTAACCTGTCGCCCTCTACGCGCAGGCGAGGCTTCGCAAAATCGACGTCATCTATGGTGTCAAGATAGAGCCCGGGCGATGACCAGCCCGCCGCTCGCGTAGCAGTGACCACCAGTTCTCCCGGGCGATAGCCGACGTCAAGCGAGTCCGTTAGCCCACTGCGGAGCGGAACTTTACCCATCGCCCGCGCATAGTCATGGGCAAAATCGGCATTCTGCACAGTGGGCGTCACGGAAAAGGGGTAATCGGTCAACAGACAAACATTGCTGCAGGTTGATAACGTCAACACGCCGCGCAAGGTCGCGGGCGGCGTACCGCGCACGATCATCGGAAAGGTCACCTCGTCGTGATATCCCTGGGTGGTGATATTCGCCACATCAAAGCGCGAGGGGGTTGGCCAGAACCAGCTTACCTCAGGCATGTCGCCTTTCCAGGCGATAGAGGGCGCCACGCCCCCTTCCCCCGGCGCGCGCCAGTAGGTTTTCCAGCCGTTTTCCAGTTTGACGTCAAGCAACAGTCGGGTCTCACCGTTAGCGGACGTATCGGCACGTAGCCGTATGCTGGCATGGTCGTTATCGGGCGAACGCAGCCAGCCGCTTTCCGCCGCCCAGGAGACGGGCAGCCAAAGCCATAACAGGCAGAACAGTATCCGCCTGAACAAAATCATCATATTTTTTCTCCGTGAATGAGTAATTAACCGTTAGTAATAACCGGTCTGTCATTCACGGAAGACACAAAATCGTAGATGTACCCGTAATGTGGGCGGCGAAATAGCCCGTGGAGGCGAAAACGGCAGGCGCATGACCCGGACAGGCGCCAGTAAGGAAAGCAGCAGACAAAGCGCAAGGATAGCGCCTTCAAAGAGTACCGGAGGCGCCGCCAGCAGCGACTTGGCGCTTAATTCGCAGGGAGTGACCGGCGAACCGTCATCTGTCGAGGAGGGAGCGCTGACCACCGCAGCAGAGGCCGTCGCCTGCATCTGCAAGGCGTGCAGGCCCGCCATGCGTTGCGCGGTACAAACCATTACCACGACACATGCAAGGCAAAGAAACCACCAGCCCATCCGTTGTTGTTTCGCCATTGCGCCCTCACTGTTTAACGCGAGTTATCTTAGCCACTGGCGCGGTTTTGGCAACCTTTCCCCTGTAAAGTTATGTCGGCGCGCTGCGCAACCTTCTGATAGTCGAACAACGTAATTTATTCTTACTAATGATATAACTGGTGTTTTCATACGCACTTTTCAGGTTTACCCTACACTTAGTGGAGAAACCTTTTTGGGGTCCCTTCTGTATGTATTGATTTAGCGAGATGATGCTATGGAACTTAAGGATTATTACGCCATTATGGGCGTGAAACCGACGGACGATCTCAAGACGATTAAGACCGCCTATCGCCGACTGGCCCGCAAGTACCATCCTGATGTCAGCAAAGAACCCGATGCCGAAGCCCGTTTCAAAGAGGTTGCTGAAGCATGGGAAGTGCTGAGTGATGAGCAACGGCGCGCCGAGTATGACCAGTTATGGCAACACCGTAACGATCCACAATTTAATCGCCAGTTCCAGCAACACGAAGGCCAGCCGTATAACGCCGAAGATTTTGATGATATTTTCTCGTCTATTTTTGGTCAGCACGGTCGCCATTCGCACCACCGCCACGCCGCACGCGGTCATGATATCGAAATTGAAGTGGCGGTATTCCTGGAAGAAACGCTGGAAGAGCACCAGCGTACGATTAGCTATTCCGTCCCCGTTTACAACGCGTTCGGCCTGGTGGAGCGGGAAATTCCCAAAACATTGAATGTGAAGATCCCGGCTGGCGTCAGCAACGGGCAACGAATCAGACTGAAAGGCCAGGGCACGCCGGGGGAAAACGGCGGACCTAATGGCGATTTATGGCTCGTTATCCATATTGCCCCGCATCCGCTCTTTGATATCGTCAATCAGGATCTGGAAGTCGTCCTTCCGCTTGCCCCATGGGAGGCGGCGCTCGGCGCTAAGGTGTCTGTGCCAACGCTTAAAGAGCGTATTTTGCTGACCATTCCCCCCGGCAGCCAGGCTGGTCAGCGGCTGCGTATCAAAGGAAAAGGATTAGCCAGTAAAAAGCACACTGGCGATCTCTACGCCATCATCAAAATCGTTATGCCGCCGAAACCTGACGAGAAAACAGCTGCCCTGTGGCAACAACTGGCGGACACGCAGTCGTCCTTTGACCCACGCCAGCAATGGGGGAAAGCATAATGGCTAACATCACTGTCACCTTTACCATCACCGAATTTTGTTTGCACACCGGCGTGACGGAAGAGGAGCTAAACGAAATCGTCGGACTTGGCGTAATTGAGCCTTACGAAGACGATAACGCCGACTGGCAATTCGACGATCGCGCAGCGAGCGTGGTACAACGCGCGTTACGCTTACGCGAGGAGCTGGCGCTCGACTGGCCTGGGATCGCGGTCGCGTTAACGCTGCTGGAAGAGAATTCGCGGCTGCGCGAAGAAAACCGGTTACTGCTGCAACGCCTTTCTCGCTTTATCTCGCATCCCTAATCCACGATAAAGGCAATAAACCGAGGGTGGGCTTTCTGCCCACCCCGGATTTATACGCACCCGGTATAATACCAGAATGCATCTAACATACTTCCCCCAACGGAAGAAATATAGCCTTTCACCGCGCACAACTCGATCAACGAACCGCCAATGTCAGCCATTAATGCGCCATTGCGAAGATCATCGTTTAAATAAAGACCAGCCACACGTTCACATTTTTTAGATACGTCGGTTATTTTTACACGTTAGCGATCATTTATTGCCTGAAGAATATATTCTTTCACTGTTTTGTACTCTCTGGTTGATACGTACCTTCTCCCTGTCAATGCCGGGTAAAATGTACCGCTGCGCTTACAGGTTGCGGTATTTATAAATAAGAAATACAACAGTCACTTACAGTTTAATAATTGAGCGTTATAACATCCACTGCCGCCCAATATTTACACCACGCCTAAAATACAAAAATGTAATAGAATGTAAACAAAATAAGAGCATAAAATAAATAACTTATTAAAAAATCAATATAAATAGAGTGGTCAATAAAAAACGATCGTTTTCAACGAGTTATGTTTCTCAGATTTTCATCTATCCTGAATAGGCTTGCGGAAAATATAATTTACACCATTGACTATTTCACTTAAAAGGTTTCTGTAATGGAATGGAAGGTCGTTGATACCGTTATAAGTCCCTCTACCGGAGTGTTGTTCTCATGCATACATAGCCTAAAAAATCTTAGATTGACCTTATGGTATCAGGCAGATGTTTACATGCCTCCAGGTAGCATTATCATACCCTTTAATAAGGGAGTCTTAATAAACGATAAACTTTATCCCGTTACTGTTTACAACGTTACCAGGTTTAATCCTGTTCTATGGAAATCGCTTAAAGAAAATAGCCACTGTCCTGGTAACTGCAATCCTAAACCAGAAGCCTGCAGTTATCCTTTTGAGTGTCTGGTATCCGTTTGTCCATTTGGTTTAACCAGAAATATTAAAATAGATAATAAGAAAGTTTAGGAAATAAAATATGCATTAGCCATACTACTGATTAAGTGTATTCGCGCACGTTTGCAGTATTTTGCAGTTAAATATGTTTGATATAAAAATTGTACAGTTCGGATATTTTTTGATTCGTTTAATCTAACCTTCACTTTGGCAACGAGGAGCCGGTACAGAGGATATTACTGATGGCCGGCAGACAAAGAAACGCATTGCTTTTAACACTGTATAAATTCCATCCGTGACATTCTTATTTAGTAATATTTCACCAGAGCAATCATCTTACCTTTATTGTGCATAAAAATCAGCAAGTAGTGTTTAGAAAAAATAATGTTTTATACCCAAAATAATTCGAGTTGCTTAAAGGCGGCAAGGGAGTGAGTCCCCAGGAGCATAGATAACTATGTGACTGGGGTGAGCGACAAATCTGCCGGGAGCAGATTTGAACGTCGCGTGCGACGGCCCGTCAGGGCGAGGCCCATGGATGGGCCGAGTAATCCGTAGCCAACACATAAGCGACTTGAAGTATGAAGGGTATAGACAAAAGCTCTGCGTGTCATGCTGATCGCCAAAAGCATAACGGGCTGACATCATGTCAGCCCGTTGGTTTACCCCTGCCCTGATACTTACGGTACGCTTATCGTCATATTGTCATGACCGACAATGACAGGGCCCGGGTAATTTTTCATGGCTTCCTGTTGCCAGACGTCATCCGCAACCGTCGCAGGCACCAGATGACTTAACACCAGTTTTTTCACGTGGGCCTCGCGAGCAATCTTACCGACATCTTCAATCGTGGTGTGATGCGACGCAATCGCTTCAGCCAGCGTTTTTCCGTTGCCAATACTATTAGCCAGTTTTGCTACCGAGGGGACATGTACCGCCTCATGTACCAGGATATCCGCCCCCTGGGCAAACGTTGCAAGCGGCGGAAACCAGGACGTATCGCCAGAGAAGACGATTCGCTTACCCTGGGTATCAAAACGGTAAGCAAACGCTTCACCGTCCGGGAAAGGGGAATGAGGCACTTTCAGCGCGCTGATTGTGACCAGTTCATCTTTATAGATGACGCCCTGGCCAATATCGGTCGCCTTAACCAGGTTGCGCGGATCGGGTTTCCCCTCTTCTTTCATGCGTAGCGTGATATCCCTGTCAAAGACCTTCCAGCTAGCCTTCGTCATCGCCTGGGTTCCCGGCGGGCCATACACCTGTATGGTATGGTCTTGCAGGCCACTTGCCCAGGCATTCATCAGCAAGGAAGGATAATCCAGTATGTGGTCGCTGTGCAGATGGGTGAGCAAAATAGTATTGATGTTGCGCAGTGGAATGCCATTTTTCACCAGTTGCAGACTGGCGCCGTAGCCGGCATCTATCAGCCATATTTTATCGCCGATAGTGAGCGCCGTCGCTTGCGGTAGTCTGGCTGTATTGAGCAAAGAAGGCCCGCCTTTGGTGCCCAGTAAAACAATGTTGATCTCTTGAGGCGCAGGAGCACCGGCAGCAATGGCAAGGTGGCTTTGCGCCAGCATACAAACCGCCAGCATAGCGACGCTTTTTTTCATCATGTTTTTACTCTTCTTAGTTGAGAAAAGAGGGAACTTCACGTTGGCGAAACTGCGAAGGAGAACAGCCAGCAAGGCGATTAAAGAAACGGGCGAAATAAGCCGGATCTTTAAAACCTAATTGCCAGGCGATCTCATTGACAGCATTGTCGGAAAAAAGCAGCAGTCGTTTCGCCTCGCGTAATTGCCGATCAAAAATCAGGCGTTTAGGCGAGCGATTAGCAAAACGGCGGCAGATATCGGTCAAACGAGATTCGGTAATATGCAGCTCACAGGCATAATCGGGCACCGTCCAGTGCTGATGGAAGTGGTTGTCAATTAACAGGGTAAAGCGCTGAAAAAGTTTCAGTTCACCGCGCATCCCGGTTGCGGCGTGATCGTCCAGCTTCGCATTACGCAACAGCAAGGTAAATACCGCCTGCGCCAGTAGCACCAGGGTATGTTCGCAGCCAGCCAGTTGTTCCGTGGACTCCCGCTCAATTAGCTGCCAGTAATGTTTGAGCGCCGCCAGCTCGTTGGGTTTATCCGCCAGTGACAGACAGATTCCCGGCAGGCCGAAGGCCTCTCTGGTGCCGGGATAAAGCACTTCCAGCAGCGGCCAAACCAGCTCTTCGCGTACCGTCAGAACATGACCATCGCTATCCGATTCGGTAATAAAAGCATGTGGCACCGAGGGCGGCGTAAGCACAAATAGCGGCGCCTGCACCGAATAGCGATGATCGTCGAGCTGTAGCTCAATCTGCCCGGTATCAAGAAAGTGCATTTGAAAAAACTGGTCGTGGCGATGCGCCTGCATATCACGACCAAAGAAATCCGCCATACGAGCAAACGACTGATAATGCACATCGTTACTGCCCATGCTTTCGTCATACTCTTTGCTGATATCAATATTGGCGATCGCACGTTGGCACATAGTTTCTCCTCAAGGGGTGGCGCGCGGACGCGATGCTTTCATGGGGATGAGCCAGATAATGGCGGCGCCGACGACTAACAGAGAAGCGACAAACCAGAGTCCGCTATTGAAGCTACCGGTGATATCTTTTAGCCAGCCAATCATAAACGGGCTGAGCGCGGAGCCAATATTGCCGGTGGCATTGATGACCGCAATGCCTATCGCCCTGGCGCGTAAACTGATCGACTGATCCGGCGTGGTCCAGAAGATCGCCATCGCGCTAAAGGAACCCGTGGATGCCATCACGATCCCCAGGAGCTGGATCAGGTTATGGTCGGTAGCCGACGCCAGCAGCCAGCCCGCGGCGGCAAACAGGAACGGTAACGCCGTGTGATGTTTACGCTCCTGATGTTTGTCCGAATGGCGGCTCCAGTAAATCATGCCCAGAATAGTACAAATCTGCGGGATCGCCGCCAGCAGGCCGATGGTGATATTGCTACTGCCTTCATTAAAACTTTTCAGGATTTGCGGCGTCCAGATACTAATGGCGCTAAGCGTATTGGTAAGGCAAAAATAGGCCAGCGTATACATCAGTACAATTGGCGTGAATACTTCGCGCCACAGACTACGCTGCTGCATGGCGTTATGGCTGATGGCCCCCTCCGGCTGAACCAGCGTCAGGCGGTCATTATCCATCATCTCCTGCAAACATTTTTTATCCTCTGCCGTCAGCCATTTGGCTTTTGCCGGGGTATCATCCAGGTAAAACCACACCATAATGCCTAACAAAACTGACGGAAATCCTTCCAACAGGAATAACCACTGCCATCCATGCAGATTGAATATGCCGTCCAGCGATAAAATATAGCCGGAGACAATCGACCCCAATGCGGTAGTGGCTGGCATCGCAATCATAAATAATGCGTTGGCGCGGGCGCGGAAAAATGCCGGGAACCAGTAGGTTAAATAGAGCAGTATTCCTGGCAAAAAGCCCGCTTCGGTAATGCCCACCAGCATTCGCAGCACATACAGGCTTTTCGGTCCCACCGCGAACATAGTGGCGGTAGATGCAATGCCCCATAGCACCATAATGGTCGCAATCCAGCGGCGGGCGCCGACAATGCTCAACATCACGTTGCTGGGAATGCCGAAAATGACGTAGGTGGCGTAAAACAGCGTCGTGGCAAGACCAAACATGGTGGCGCTTAACCCCAGATCCTGCCCCATCGTCAACCCGGCAAAACCGATGTTGATACGGTCTAAAAACGAGAAGATAAACAACACGAATAAAAATACGATCAGTCGGCGGAACAGTTTATTTATGACGGTTTGTTGACCCGTGCTGAGCGCGTTGTGCGAACTGACAGACTCGGGGCTTTCCGGAAGTGCAGATGATGTGTCGCTCATTTTTTTTCCTCTGATGGGAATTTTGTAGGGTACTACGGGTTGCCCGGTAGCGCTGCGCTTACCGGGCCAGGCTTAATAGACGCCGGACGCACCGGACAGGTTTTTTTCTGCGCCAAAGCGCGCCGCCAGCGCCTCTGCGCCGCGCGCCAGCAGCGTGGTATCAACGCCGACGGCGACAAATAGCGCCCCCAGTTCCAGATAACGTTTCGCCAGTGCTTCATTGGCCATCAGAATCCCCGGCGCTTTCCCCGCCGCGCGTATCTGCACGATGGCGTTCTCAATCGCCGCCTGCACTTCCGGGTGCTGCGGATTGCCGGCAAAGCCCATATCGGCGCTGAGGTCCGCCGGGCCAATAAACACGCCGTCAATGCCATCCACGTCGAGAATTGACGCCAAATTGCTCATCGCCTCACGCGTTTCAATCTGCACCAGTACGCACATGGCGTCGTTGGCCTGGTGGAGATAGTCCGGAATGCGGTTCCAGCGCGATGCCCGCGCCAACGCGCTGCCCACGCCGCGAATACCGGCAGGCGGATAACGCGTAGCCGCCACGGCGTTTCGCGCTTCATCGGCATTCTGCACCATCGGTATCAGCAGCGTTTGCGCGCCGACGTCGAGCAGTTGCTTAATCTGTACCGGATCGTTCCATGACGGACGCACCACCGGCTGGCTGGGATAAGGCGCAATCGCCTGCAACTGGGTCAACACCGTCTGCACGTTGTTTGGCGCGTGTTCACCGTCAATCAGTAGCCAGTCGAAGCCGGCACCCGCTAACAGTTCAGCGCTGTAACTGTTGGCAAGCCCCAGCCACAAACCGATTTGCGGACGCCCCGCTTTTAACGCGTCTTTGAAAGCATTTTTCATCGTTTTTTCCTTACACAAACCGGCAACTGATCGCGCCCATGTTGCCGTAATCGACATGGAAGGTGTCGCCCTTGCGCGCCGGCACCGGGCGGGTGAACGAGCCGCCGAGGATGATCTGCCCGGCTTCAAGCTGGACATCGTAGGGGGCAAGCTTGTTCGCCAGCCACGCCACGCCGTTGGCCGGATGATTCAGCACGCCTGCGGCGACGCCGGTTTCTTCGATCACGCCGTTGCGATAGAGCAGCGCGGAGATCCAGCGCAGATCCAGCTCGTCTGGTTTGATGGGACGACCACCGAGGATCACCCCGGCGTTGGCGGCGTTGTCGGAAATGGTGTCGAACACTTTGCGCGGGCGCTGGGTTTCCGGGTCGATGTTGTGGCTGCGAGCGTCAATCAGTTCCAGCGCCGGAATCACATAATCCGTGGCGTTGTAGACGTCGAACAGCGTGCAGTGAGGGCCGCGCAGCGGTTTCGCCAGCACAAACGCCAGCTCCACTTCAATACGCGGGACGATAAAACGGTCGGTGGGGATATCGCCGCCGTCATGGAAGAACATATCGTCAAGCAGCGCGCCGTAATCCGGTTCGCTGATTTGCGAGCTGGCCTGCATCGCTTTTGAGGTCAGGCCGATTTTGTGGCCTTTGAGCGTGCGCCCTTCGGCGATCTTGATATTGACCCATTCACGCTGTACAGCATAGGCATCTTCAATAGTGATGTTGGGGTAATCCAGCGACACTGCGCGGATCTGTTCACGCTGTTTTTCAGCCTGATTAAGTCGCTGGGCGATCAGGGTATGGGTCTGTTTATCGAGCATAGTTGCTTCCTGTTACGTCATTCGGTGCTGCTGCGCCGGGTAGCGACGCGGGTGCGTCTTACCCGGCCTACGGTTCGGTATTGCTTCGTGCATCGTTTTTTTTGTAGGCCCGGTAAACGCAGCGCCACCGGGCGAAAGAGTGTGCTATTTAAATAACGCGTGTACGTTGTTTTGTTTGTAATTGAGCGTCGGATGTAACTCGGCAATCTCAAACGACAGCGCCAGATAGCGGTTCTCCATCAGGTCGGCGAAGTGGGCTTTAATCAGCCCAAACAGCATTTCGCCAACTTCCTGACGGCTCTCCAGGCTGCGCCCGGCGCCGATTTTCAGCGTCATATGCACAAACGCGTAATCATGCTTACCGTCAGCCATCTGCCAGGTATCCAGCCAGTGGGCGCGACTGCGGATACCGCCGATGGGGAAAATCCCGCTGGCGGCCAGCGCCTCGTTTACCTTGCTGAACAGGCCGGGTAAATCAGCCTGCTCGCGAATATTTTCAGTACATTCAGCAATAAAGTGCGGCATAAACACCCCTTACGCAGGCAGCGGGAAAACAGCGTTCACCTGGCCGGTACCGGAGCTGGCGAACAGGTCGGTGATGAACTCCACCTTGCCGTCGTATTTGTCCCAACCCAGCATTCCCAGCAGCATGACCGTGTCGTGCATGTTGCCTTCGCCGTAGCAGTAGTCGGCGTACTCCGGCAACATGGTGCAAAACGCCTTGAATTTGCCTTCGCGCCACAGCTTGACCACGCGCTCGTCCATTTGATGATCGAACTCGCGGGTGTAGCTGTTCATCCCCTCTTCCGCCCGTTGGTCGTCAATAAAACGGTGCGACAGAGAACCACTGGCGAATACCGCTACGGTACCGTCATATTTCTCAATCGCCTTGAGAATGGATTCGCCCAGTTTGCGGCTGTCGGCAAAATCATGCACAGTGCAGAACGCCGAGATGGAGACCACTTTGAAGTGCTTGTCGCTGTTCATGTAGCGCATCGGCACCAGCGTGCCATACTCCAGCTTCAGGCTCGGGATGTTATGCGCTTTAGCGCGCACACCCAGTTTGACCGCCTCATCGGCGATCAGGTGGCCGAGCTCCGGATTGCCGTCATAGTCATAGGTCATGTCGCGAATAAAGTGTGGCAATTCGTTGCTGGTATAGACGCCCTGGAAATGGTCGGCACAATTAATGTGGTAAGCGCTATTCACCAGCCAGTGGGTATCGAATACGATAATGGTGTCAACGCCCATTTCGCGGCAACGCTTGCCAATTTCAATATGCCCATCAATGGCTGCCTGACGACAACCGTGATTTTTTCCCGGCAGTTCAGAAAGATACATCGACGGCACGTGGGTAATTTTTGCTGCTAACGCTAACTTGCCCATATCAAACTCCCCATTTTGGGATAGGATGGTCGCCCATTGAGATGCAGACGTTTTTCATTTCCGCAAACACTTCGAAGCTATATTCGCCGCCTTCGCGCCCGGTACCGGAGGCTTTCACGCCGCCGAACGGCTGGCGCAGGTCGCGGACGTTCTGGGTGTTGACGAAGACCATGCCGGCTTCAATCCCACGCGCCAGACGCAACACTTTGCTCACGTCCTGGGTCCAGATATAAGAGGCCAGACCGTATTCCACGTCGTTTGCCAAACGTAGCCCTTCCGCCTCGTCTTTGAATGGCAGCAGACAGGCGACTGGCCCAAAGATCTCTTCCTGCGCGACGCGCATACGGTTGTCGACATCGGCCAGCACGGTTGGGCGCAGGAAGTTACCGCCTTTCAGATGCGCAGGCAGGTCAGTGGGTTTTTCCGCACCGCCCGCCAGCAGCGTTGCGCCCTCTTCAATGCCGAGGCGGATATAACCGGAGACTTTTTCCCAGTGCTGTTGGCTAATCAGCGCGCCGACCTGGGTGTTCGGGTCGGTCGGATCGCCGACACGCAGGCGATTCGCGCGTTCAGCAAAGCGCTTCACGAACTCAGGGTAAATGCTCTGCTGGATAAAGATGCGCGACCCGGCGGTGCAGCGTTCGCCGTTGATCGAGAAGATGGTGAACAGCGCGGCGTCCAGCGCGCGCTCAATGTCGGCATCTTCAAAAATCAGCACCGGCGATTTGCCGCCCAGCTCCATCGAGTATTTTTTCAGGCCAGCATTTTTCATGATATTGCGACCGGTGGCGGTACCGCCGGTAAACGACACCGCACGCACGTCATGGTGGCGTACCAGCGCATCGCCCGCCGTCGCGCCATAGCCCTGCACCACGTTCAGCACGCCTGCCGGAATTCCTGCCTCCAGCGCCAGCTCGCCCAGCCTGTCGGCAGTCAACGGCGACAGCTCGGACATTTTGAGCACCGCGGTGTTGCCCAGCGCCAGGCACGGCGCGACTTTCCAGGTCGCGGTCATAAACGGCACGTTCCACGGCGACACCAGCGCGCAGACGCCGACGGGCTGCACCAGCGTATAATTGAGCATTTTATCGTCAACAGGATAGGTCTTGCCGTTCATCTGCTGGCACACTTCGGCGAAGAATTCGAAGTTATGCGAGGCGCGCGGGATCAGCACGTTTTTAGTCTGGTGAATAGGCAGGCCGGTGTCGGCGGTTTCCATCGCCGCGATTTCCGGTACGTTCTGGTCAATCAGGTCACCCAGACGACGCATCAGGCGCGCGCGCTCTTTCATCGGCAGGTTGGCCCATTTCGGGAACGCCTCTTTGGCCGCCGAGACAGCCTGGTTCACTTCTGCTTCACCGCCGGAGGCCACTTCCGCCAGCACGTCACCGGTCGCCGGGTTAGTAGTCTGGAAGTAGTCGTTACCTGCAACATTTTTGCCGTTAATCCAATGATTTATTTTCTTCATTTTGCGCTCTCCTCACTGACGATTCGGTTAACCAGGCGACCCACGCCTTCTACTTCCACGACAACTTCATCCCCCGGCACCACATCGGACAACCCTTTCGGCGTACCGGTGGCAATCATGTCGCCCGGTTGCAACGTCATAAATTCGCTCAGATAAGAAATCAGGAACGGGATGCTGAAGATCAGATCGGCGGTCGTCCCTTCCTGGCGCAGCTCACCGTTGACAAAGGTGCGTAACGTCAGGTTATGCGGATCAGAAACCGCCTCTTTATCCACAATCCACGGGCCTATCGGCGTCAGGCCGTCGCGGCTTTTTACCCGCAGATTTGGACGGTAGTAGTTTTCCAGATAGTCGCGGATCGCGTAGTCGTTACAGACGGTGTAACCGGCCACATACTCCATGGCTTCGGCTTCGCTCACCTTACGCGCCGTTTTGCCAATTACCACGACCAGTTCGGCTTCATAGTGCATATATTCGACGTTGTTCGGGCGCACCGACGTTTGATGATGTTCGGTAAAGGTGTTTGGCGCTTTGATAAATACCAGCGGCTCTTTCGGCGGCGTAAATGCCAGCTCGCTGGCGTGATCGGCGTAGTTCAACCCCAGCGCAAATAGCGTTCCCGTTGCTGACAACGGCCACGTAAACGTCTGGTGGCGGGCGAATTCATCTTCTGCGACAACCGGATTTTCCAGAGCGGGTAAACCTTTCGCCAGAATACGCACCCGATCGCCGGGACGCAGCGCAACGCGATTCTGCGGCGTACCGAGTAAGATCGCATCGCCAGGGTTAAGCGTAGCGAACTCACTTAACGCGCTAAGCAGCTGTGCGGCGCTACGCTGTAAATCGGCAGTATTCCAGTGGTCCGCTTCTCGTCCGTTGATTTCAGTGATAATGGTGAGGTTATCCACATCACTCAGCGGCGCCATTTCACCCAGAGGGCAAAAGCCATCGCGACATTTCGCTTTAATCGCCGGGCGATAAAAGCTCTCTTCCGGCAGGCTGACCTCGTTAGCCAACGCATACCCGGCGATATAGTCCGCCGCCGCTTCAGGGCGTATCCGGCTGGCGGTTTTCCCCACAATGAGCGCCACTGTCGCGCCGCTCAGTACCTTTTCTCCCTGCGGATAAGGAATGGGTTCGCCGTGACGAATCACCGTATTACGCGGCTTGATGAACCACACTGCGGTTTTAGGCGGCGCATTATAGGGAGGCTGAGAGAAAGCCTCTTGCCAGGCATCAAGCTGGCTGCGATGGTTTAACGCAACGGCGAAAACAGTACCCTTCATACATAAACTCCTCAGGCCGATTTAACGGGCTGTGATTTCATTAATATATTAATGATTAGATTTATGCTTTCGCTGTACATTTAGCAAGCTGAAGTAAAGTATTTGTGATGTGATTAACAATATTTTCACAAAATAATAATTAAATACAAATATATCAAATAGTTAAATAAAACCCCTTGTTTCTGTTAAACTTTGGACATAAAACAGATGTCATAGCTCACATCGGTAAACACGATTATTCAGGTATTAATAATTCTGCAAAAGAGAAACGCTTATGCATGATTCATTAACCATCGCATTGCTTCAGGCGCGCGAAGCAGCAATGACCTATTTCCGCCCCATCGTTAAAAGCCACAATCTGACCGACCAGCAATGGCGCATTGTGCGAATCCTGGCCGATAGCCCCTCTATGGATTTTCACGAGCTGGCCTTTCGTACCTGCATTTTGCGTCCAAGTCTGACCGGAATATTGACGCGCATGGAGCGAGACGGACTGGTGTTGCGACTCAAGCCGGTTAACGATCAGCGTAAGTTATATGTCATGTTGACGGAGCAGGGACAAACGTTGTACGCCCGTGCCCGAAGCCAGGTAGAAGAGGCTTATCGAAAAATTGAGGCCGATTTCACGCCCGAAAAAACACAGCAATTGATGCTGCTGCTGGACGATCTTATTGCTCTGGGACGCCAGCATCCTGATAGCGAAGCGGAAGCATAGTATTCTTTCCTTCCCACGCCGCCGACACGGGAATCCCCTCCCGCTTACAACGTTGACGGCGATCGCATTTTACTCTTCTTCTTCGACGTTCATCTGAAAAGTACCCGCCGTTGTCCTGAAAGTCTCTTCACAGTTTACGCTTCTGCCTATTCAATTAAACAACAAATAAGAAACATATTTTTAACAAAAAATTCCGATTAACGAGGAAGAGGCCGCAATGAAACCTGAAGATTTTCGTACTGATAACAAGCGTCCGTTAACGGGCGAAGAGTATTTAAAAAGCCTGCAGGACGGACGGGAAATTTATATTTACGGTGAACGCGTTAAAGATGTTACGACACATCCGGCATTCCGCAATGCCGCAGCCTCTGTCGCACAACTGTATGACGCATTACATAAACCGTCGATGCAAGATACCCTGTGCTGGAATACCGATACCGGCAGCGGCGGTTATACGCATAAATTTTTCCGCGTGGCGAAAAGCGCAGACGATCTGCGCCAACAGCGTGATGCTATCGCCGAGTGGTCACGCCTGAGTTACGGCTGGATGGGACGCACACCGGATTACAAAGCCGCCTTTGGCTGCGCTCTGGGCGCTAACCCAGCCTTCTACGGCCAGTTTGAGCAGAACGCCCGTAACTGGTACACCCGTATTCAGGAGACCGGCCTGTACTTTAACCATGCTATCGTCAACCCACCCATTGACCGCCACAAACCTGCCGACGAAGTGAAAGACGTCTATATCAAGCTGGAGAAAGAGACGGACGCCGGGATTATTGTCAGCGGGGCGAAAGTTGTCGCCACTAACTCCGCCCTGACTCACTACAACATGATTGGTTTCGGCTCAGCCCAGGTGATGGGCGAAAACCCGGATTTTGCTCTGATGTTTGTCGCGCCAATGGATGCCGAAGGCGTAAAACTTATTTCGCGCGCCTCGTATGAAATGGTCGCGGGCGCGACGGGCTCGCCGTTTGATTATCCCCTCTCCAGCCGCTTTGATGAAAACGATGCCATTCTGGTGATGGACAAGGTGCTGATCCCGTGGGAAAACGTATTAATTTACCGTGATTTCGATCGTTGCCGTCGCTGGACGATGGAAGGCGGCTTTGCCCGTATGTATCCACTGCAAGCCTGTGTTCGTCTGGCGGTTAAACTTGATTTCATTACCGCGCTGCTGAAAAAATCGCTCGAATGTACGGGTACCGTAGAGTTCCGGGGCGTGCAGGCCGATCTCGGCGAAGTCGTGGCCTGGCGCAATATGTTCTGGGCATTGAGCGATTCTATGTGTTCTGAAGCAACCCCGTGGGTAAACGGCGCCTGGCTACCGGACCACGCTGCGCTGCAAACCTATCGTGTCATGGCCCCAATGGCCTACGCGAAAATTAAAAATATTATTGAACGTAACGTTACCAGCGGCCTGATTTACCTGCCTTCCAGCGCCCGCGATCTGAATAATCCGCAAATCGACCAGTACCTGGCGAAATACGTACGCGGCTCTAACGGAATGGACCATGTTGAACGTATCAAAATTCTTAAATTGATGTGGGATGCCATCGGCAGCGAGTTTGGCGGTCGCCATGAGCTGTACGAGATTAACTACTCGGGCAGCCAGGATGAAATTCGTCTGCAGTGCCTGCGTCAGGCCCAGAGCTCCGGCAATATGGATAAGATGATGGCAATGGTCGATCGCTGCCTCTCCGAATACGATCAGAATGGCTGGACGGTTTCGCATTTGCACAATAACGACGACATCAATCAACTGGATAAGCTGCTGAAATAACGCGGCAGGAGGTTCTCATGCAAGTAGATGAACAACGTCTGCGTTTTCGCGATGCGATGGCAAGTCTGGCGGCAGCGGTCAACATCGTAACCACGGCGGGTCACGCCGGACGCTGCGGTATCACCGCAACAGCGGTTTGCTCCGTCACCGATACGCCACCCTCCGTGATGGTATGTATTAATGCCAATAGCGCCATGAACCCCGTCTTTCAGGGCAACGGCAGGCTGTGCATTAATGTACTTAACCATGAGCAGGAGCTGATGGCGCGCCACTTTGCCGGTATGACGGGGATGGCGATGGAGGAGCGTTTTCACCAGCCATGTTGGCAAAACGGGCCGCTGGGCCAGCCGGTACTTAACGGCGCGCTGGCCGGTCTTGAAGGCGAGATTAGCGAGGTACAAACCATTGGCACGCATCTGGTGTATCTGGTGGCGATCAAAAATATTATCCTTAGCCAGGATGGGCATGGCCTGATTTATTTCAAACGCCGTTTTCATCCGGTCAGACTTGAGATGGAAGCGCCTGTTTAACCGTCACTCATGCCCACAAGCGGGATAACCACCGCTTGTGGGAGAAGAGTCGATACGCTGAAGATTTTTATTCCCGCCGCGATGTTTGCTCGCCATAAATCGCGGCGATTAATAAAATCTAAGAGCCTATCCCACCAGGCGTTATTGGCGCAGCCAGTTTGGACACGGACAGCGCGCAAAAACCGGAGCGTACACGTAGTACGTGAGGTTTGACTCGCTACGCTCGCCCTTCGGGCCGCCGCTAGCGGCGTTCAAAACGCTAACGCGTTTTGGCGAGCACTGCCCAGGACCACAATGGCAAGTAAAACAGCCCTAATGGGATAGGCTCTAAATTAACTCCCGCGATAGGTTGAATAACCATACTGACTTAATAACAGCGGCACATGATAGTGCTCATTCGTTTTGCTGATATGAAACTCGACGGGAATCTCCGGGAAAAACGTGTCCAGTTTTTTACTTTCAAAATACTGGCCGGTTTTAAAAATAACGCGATAATCCCCCGGCGCGGCAGCTTTTTCGGGCCACAGTGCTTTAATTCGTCCATCCTGGTCGGTATGCCCGGTGTTTAATTGCGTCCATCCGTTATCCTTTTTCTGCTCCAGTACCACCTCCACGCCGGGCGCCGGTTTGCCTGTTTGCTGATCGAGAATATGCACGCTGAGAATATTGTTGCCAGCGGCCAGCGCCATTGCCGGGGCTGCAACAAGAGATGCTATCGCGGTAGCCAGTATATATCGTTTCATGCTTCACTCCTTTACGGTATTGATGCAGGAAAATATATCTGGCGCGTCCAGGATTAACCTTACACGGACATGACAATTATGTCATCTTGTTGGAGATTTACGGATTCGCTACCAAGCCTATGGCATACTGCGTTGATGAAGATTTTATTGATTGAAGATAACCAGAAAACCATTGAGTGGCTACGTCAGGGACTCACGGAAGCAGGCTATGTGGTTGATTATGCCTGTGATGGACGAGACGGATTACACCTGGCCCTTCAGGAACATTATTCATTGATTATTCTTGATATTATGCTGCCGGGGCTTGATGGATGGCAGGTTTTACGCGCGTTACGCACGGCGTATCAGCCCCCTGTTATTTGCCTGACGGCGCGCGACTCGGTTGAGGATCGCGTCAAAGGTCTTGAGGCGGGCGCTAATGATTACCTTGTTAAGCCTTTTTCCTTCGCCGAACTGCTGGCCCGGGTGAAAGCTCAACTCAGACAGCATGTCCCTGTCTTTACCCGACTGACGATCAATAGTCTGGACATGGATGCCACAAAGCAATCGGTGTCACGAAATGGCAAACCGATTTCCCTGACCCGCAAAGAATTCCTGCTCCTCTGGTTACTGGCGTCCCGGGCAGGAGAAATCGTGCCCCGAACCGCGATCGCCAGCGAAGTTTGGGGAATTAACTTTGATAGTGAAACCAACACCGTTGATGTCGCGATTCGTCGGCTTCGCGCCAAAGTAGACGATCCATTTGAAAAGAAGCTCATTATGACCGTCCGGGGGATGGGTTATCGATTACAGGCGGAAACGTCGCAGAATGGTTAAGTTATCAATGACTCTGCGCCTGACAATTTCTTTTATCGCCATCCTTATCCTTGCCTGTACCAGCATTAGCTGGACGCTCTATAACGCGCTGAGCAAAGAATTAACGTATCGGGATGATATGACGCTAATAAATCGGGCGGCGCAAATGCAGCAACTGTTACTGGATGGCGCCAGGCCGGAAAATCTGCCGCTCTATTTCAATCGGATGGTGGATACGAAGCAGGATATCTTATTGATCCATTCAGCAACAGGCCACAATGTTGCGATTAATCATAGCGGCATCCCCGACCAACGCTTTAACGAGATTCCGCTGGCTAAAAACATCACCCGCGAAACCTTATTTCGCCAGGCGGTACAAGGCACGGAGCTGACCGCGGTACGAGTAAACGCCAGAAGCGGCGATGACCCACTGACCCTTACTATTGCCAGGCTGGCGACGGAAAGGCGGCAAATGCTGGCGCAATATCGCCGCAACAGTTTGCTGATTAGCCTTATCGCGATCCTCGTCTGTTCGGCGCTCAGTCCATTAGTCATCAGAAACGGGCTGCGGGCCATTACGTCGCTCAGCCGACTCACCGCGGCGACAGATAGCGGCACACTTCGCCAGCCGCTGGCGGAACAGGCGTTACCCGTTGAGCTCAGGCCGCTTGGACAAGCGCTAAATACCATGCGCCAGAAGCTTTCCGACGATTTTGAACGCCTGAACCAATTTGCCGACGATCTGGCGCATGAGCTGCGCACGCCGGTTAATATTTTACTGGGGAAGAATCAGGTGATGCTGAGTCAGGAACGCAGCGCCGAAGAGTATCAACAAGCCCTTGTCGATAATATTGAAGAGCTGGAGGGACTGTCGCGACTGACAGAAAATATTCTCTTTCTGGCACGCGCGGAGCACCAGAATATAGCGGTAAAAAAACAGCCTGTTTCGCTCAATGCGTTGGTTGAAAATATGCTGGATTATCTTAGCCCCCTTGCCGAGGAGAAGCGCATCTGTTTTATAAATCAATCTCAGGGAACGGTATGGGCTGACGAAATATTATTACAAAGAATGCTCTCAAACCTGCTGACGAATGCCATCCGTTATTCTGATGAAAACGCCGTGATACGTATTGAAAGCGCTTATGATGATAACGTTGCAGAAATTCGGGTCGCTAATCCAGGCAGCCACCCCGCCGATGCGGATAAGCTTTTCCGGCGTTTTTGGCGAGGAGATAATGCCCGCCACACTACCGGTTTCGGCCTGGGGCTATCGTTGGTTAACGCGATTGCTCTATTGCACGGTGGCTCGGCATCTTACCGTTATGCCGATGAACATAATATCTTTTCGGTTCGTCTGCCTGATAGCGGTGATAGCTAAGGTCAGTACAGGTTCTGCTCCCCTTCCCTGCCACAGGGCTGTGGTTATCAATACAACCTCAATAAAAAGAAAATAAAGGATGCCGGCAAAGAATATTGCTGGCTCGATCACTTTCTCGGTTTCCAATCCAGGGTCAATTCATCCCATAACGCGTTATTCAGTGGGAACCTTTATGAAAAAGTATCTTGCATTCGCCGTTACGCTGCTGGGTATAGGTAAAGTCATCGCCTGTACTACCCTTTTGGTAGGCAATCAGGCTTCGGCTGACGGCTCCTTCATTATCGCGCGCAACGAGGATGGCTCGGCAAATAACGCCAAGCATAAGGTTATTCATCCCGTCGCGTTTCATCAACAAGGCGAGTATAAAGCACATCGGAACAATTTTAGCTGGCCGCTTCCGGAGACAGCGATGCGCTATACGGCGATTCATGACTTTGATACTAACGATAACGCCATGGGTGAAGCCGGTTTCAATTCGGCGGGCGTCGGAATGAGCGCAACGGAAACCATTTATAACGGCAGAGCGGCGCTGGCTGCCGATCCTTACGTGACAAAAACGGGAATCATGGAAGACGCCATTGAGTCCGTGATCCTGCCAGTGGCGCAATCGGCGCGTCAGGGCGCCAAATTATTGGGAGATATTATTGAACAAAAAGGCGCGGGCGAAGGTTTCGGCGTCGCGTTTATTGATAGCAAAGAGATATGGTATCTGGAGACGGGAAGCGGACATCAATGGCTGGCAGTACGACTTCCGGCAGATAGCTATTTTGTTTCCGCCAATCAGGGACGTTTACGCCATTACGATCCGAATGATAACGCGAATTATATGGCGTCACCAACGTTAGTCAGTTTTGCGAAAAAGCAGGGATTATATGATCCGGCCCGCGGCGAATTCGACTTCCATCAAGCCTATTCGCAGGATAACAAAAACGATACCACCTATAATTATCCGCGCGTCTGGACGCTACAACACCAGTTTAACCCGCATCTGGATACGGTCGTTAGCGAAGGGGAAACATTTCCCGTTTTTTTAACGCCGATGACGAAAATTAGCGTGGCGGCAGTAAAAAACGCGTTACGCAATCACTATCAGGGAACGTCGCACGCCCCTTATGCCAGTCATAATCCACAAGAACCATGGCGACCCATATCCGTTTTTCGTACCCAGGAATCACATATTTTACAGGTCAGACCGAAATTACCGCAGGCTATCGGCGACGTAGAATACATCGCCTATGGAATGCCATCTCTTAGCGTCTATCTCCCCTATTATCAGGGGATGCGTCATTATCAACCCGGAGATGATAAAGGAACCGATCGGGCGAGCAACGACTCTACCTATTGGACATTCCGCACGCTGCAAACGCTGGTTATGCAGGACTACAATGCGTTTGCGCCAGATGTGCAATACGCCTGGAAAACATTTGAACAGCAAACAGCTAAGCAGCAGTATAAGATGGAGCAGAGCTATCTGAGATTATATGCGTCGCATCCGAAAGAAGCGCAACGCTTACTACAAAATTTTGAAGATAAAACGATGCAAAATGCGCAGACGCTCGCCCGTCGCCTGACCAATAATATCATTACGACAATGACTTACCGCACAGATATGAAATATCACTTTTCAAGTACGCAACCATAAATTTAATGACAATCTATTAACCACTCATACACAATAAGATAAAGCGGTACCAGAATTAGCCAGATATAAAAGACAATAATTATTATGGATTCATAGAGAGGATAGTTTATGACACTCCAGGAAAATATCAGCAGAGAGACAAAAGCGGCAAAAACCCAGGAGGTATATAAGCACGTTGTTCTTTTCAAAATGGCCGCCTCCTCTCGCATAAAACGATAACTACAGCTTATGTCCCGTGTTACATAACTTTTCCCGACAGGCCTCTTTTACCCATGCTGAAAAATTCCGCGTCTTTTCAGATTTCAACGCGAATTCTATCTGTTCAAGCATGGAATAGGAAAAACGAATATTTTTCGTCACGGTCTTACTTGTCCGGGGCTTTGCTGGCATACACACACCTGTATAACATTTGATGTAACGTCGTTACTTTACGCAGGAGTAAATCGGTGAATTTGATCTGAGTCAAGAAGGTGGGTTTTCAATAAAAGTTGTGCCATAAATTGTGAAGTTTGTAGATTTTATGAACATTTGATGTGCCGATCACCCCCATATTAACTCCAAAGGGTACTCCCGCCGACATAAGGCGGGAGGGGAATCTGGACGGGCTTGAAAAGCCCGAAGGATCATCAGCCACGCTGATGTTGAATGTATTGCTTCACAACTTCCAGCGGCGCACCTCCGCACGAGCCAGCAAAGTATGACCTCGACCAGAGCACGGCTTTTCCGTATGCTCCCCGCAAATCAATAAATTCGTTTCGCAGACGGCGGGATGTCACAGCTTTCAGTGAGTTAACCAGTACCGAAAGCTGCACTGTTGGTGGGTATTCGATCAGCATGTGGACATGATCGACGTCTCCGTTACTTTCTTTAAGTTCTGCACCAAAATCACGGCAGACTTCTGCTGCATACTGATGGAATGCAGCATAGTGTGACTCTCCCAGTATCTTTCGACGGTATTTTGTTACAAAGACAAGATGAACATGCAAAAGGAAGGCGGCATGTCTTGAACGATTAATTTTATGTTTTTGCATTGAATTTGACCGTAAAAACAGTAACATAGCAAACAAATCTACTACACACTGAGTGATGATACTAATCCTGAAAGCCTACAAATTCAGACTGGAACCAACGCCTGAACAGTCGCAGCGTTTGCGGCAGTTATGTGGTTGCGCCCGTTTTGTCTGGAATTTAGGTCTTGCGGAGACAAAGCGCATCCCTGGCTCAGGCGAAAAGTTACCTTCGGCTTTCGAGTTGAACAGGATGCTTACAGTGTGGAAAAAAATGCCGGAACACATCTTTTTACAGGATGCTTATACCGACAATCTGCAGCAAAAGTTGAAAGACCTGCATGCTGCATGGAAACGTTGCTTTGATAAAAAGCTCGCCGCTAAGGCCCCGGTATGGAAACGAAAAAATGAGGGCAGAGACTCAATCCGTTTTGTGAACTTTGAGAAATATTGCCGCCTTGAAAATCGCAGAGTGAAGCTACCGTCAGGTCTTGGGTGGGTAAAATTCCGGCAATCTCAACGTGTGAACGGTAAAATCAAAAATGCGACAATCAGTCAGTTAGCGGGACAGTGGTATATCTCGTTTCAGGTTGAAGTTGAAACGGCAGAACCCAATCACACAAGCACAACGATAGTCGGTCTGGACGCAGGAGTAACAAAACTCGCCACGCTTTCAGACGGTACGGTATACCAACCAGTCAACAGTTTTAAAGCAAGTCAGCGCAGGCTGGCAACACTCCAGCGGCAGTTAAGCCGTAAAGTCAAATTCAGCAGTAACTGGCAGAAACAAAAGCGAAAAGTCCAGCGTCTGCACTCGCACATAGCCAATATCCGGCGCGACTACCTTCATAAAGTTACCAGTGAAATCAGCAAAAACCACGCGATGATAGTCATTGAGGATTTGAAGGTTAGTAACATGTCGAAATCGGCAAAAGGTACAGCAGAACAGCACGGACGAAACGTCAAGGCTAAATCAGGTCTGAACCGTTCGATACTGGATCAGGGCTGGTATGAAATGCGCCGCCAGCTTGAGTACAAACAGCTCTGGCGTGGCGGTCAGGTGCTTGCGGTTCCGCCAGCATACACAAGCCAGCGTTGCGCGTGCTGTGGTCATACCGCGAAAGAAAATCGCCTGTCACAAAGTAAATTTGTGTGTCAGGCATGCGGATATACAGCGAACGCTGATGTAAACGGCGCTCGTAACATTTTAGCGGCGGGGCACGCCGTTCTTGCCTGTGGAGGGATGGTGCAGTCAGGCCGCCCGTCTGAAACAGGAACCAGACGCTGAGCAATCAGTCGTCACCCACTAATGGGAATCCCCCACCTGAGTCACGAAGTGCGAAGGTGGGGGAGGATGTCAAGATCGCCACTACGTATGGACGTCAGGACGCATCCCCGCTTGATCAGAAGCGCTTTCTCACTAAAAAGGACATTTTTTTAAAGTTCCTGGCGAATAAATGTCACACCCTTTTAGAGGGTTGTTAACCCTGTCGAATGTTCCCACTCCCCTATTCAGGAATATTAAAAACGCTATGCAAATACAGAGCTTCTATCACTCAGCTTCACTAAAAACCCAGGAGGCTTTTAAAAGCCTACAAAAAACCTTATACAATGGAATGCAGATTCTCTCAGGCCAGGGCAAAGCGCCGGCTAAAGCGTCCGACGCTCGCCCGGAAATTATTGTCCTGCGAGAACCTGGCGCGACATGGGGGAATTATCTACAGCATCAGAAGACGTCTAACCACTCGCTGCATAACCTCTATAACTTACAGCGCGATCTTCTTACCGTCGCGGCAACCGTTCTGGGTAAACAAGACCCGGTTCTAACGTCAATGGCAAAACAAATGGAGTTAGCCAAAGTTAAAGCGGACCGGCCAGCAACAAAACAAGAAGAAGCCGCGGCAAAAGCATTGAAGAAAAATCTTATCGAACTTATTGCAGCACGCACTCAGCAGCAAAATGGCTTACCTGCAAAAGAGGCTCATCGCTTTGCGACAGTAGCGTTTAGAGATGCTCAGATCAAGCAGCTTAATAACCAGCCCTGGCAAACCATAAAAAATACACTCACGCATAACGGGCATCACTATACCAACACGCAGCTCCCTGCCGCAGAGATGAAAATCGGCGCAAAAGATATCTTTCCCAGTGCTTATCAGGGAAAGGGCGTATGCAGTTGGGATACCAGGAATATTCATCACGCCAATAATTTGTGGATGTCCACGGTGAGTGTGCATGAGGACGGTAAAGATAAAACGCTTTTTTGCGGGATACGTCATGGCGTGCTTTCCCCCTATCATGTGAAAGATCCGCTTCTGCGTCAGGCCGGCGCTGAAAACAAAGCCAAAGAAGTATTAACTGCGGCACTTTTTAGTAAACCTGAGTTGCTTAACAGAGCCTTAGCGGGCGAAGCGGTAAGCCTGAAACTGGTATCCGTCGGGTTACTCACCGCGTCGAATATTTTCGGCAAAGAGGGAACGATGGTCGAGGATCAAATGCGCGCATGGCAATCGTTAACCCAGCCGGGAAAAATGATTCATTTAAAAATCCGCAATAAAGATGGCGATCTACAGACGGTAAAAATAAAACCGGACGTCGCCGCATTTAATGTGGGTGTTAATGAGCTGGCGCTCAAGCTCGGCTTTGGCCTTAAGGCATCTGATAGCTATAATGCCGAAGCGCTACATCAGTTATTAGGCAATGATTTACGCCCTGAAGCCAGACCAGGTGGCTGGGTTGGCGAATGGCTGGAGCAATACCCGGATAATTATGAGGTCGTAAATACATTAGCACGCCAGATTAAGGATATCTGGAAAAATAACCTACATCATAAAGATGGCGGCGAACCCTATAAACTCGCACAACGCCTTGCCATGTTAGCCCATGAAATTGACGCGGTGCCCGCATGGAATTGTAAAAGCGGCAAAGATCGTACAGGGATGATGGATTCAGAAATCAGGCGAGAGCTCATTTCTTTACATCAGACCCATATTTTAAATGCGCCTGGCAGTCTTCCGGATAGCAGTGGACAGAAAATTTTCCAAAAAGTATTACTGAATAGCGGCAACCTGGAGATCCAGAAACAAAATACGGGTGGGGCGGGAAACAAAGTGATGAAAAATTTATCGCCAGAAGTGCTCAATCTATCCTATCAAAAACGAATTGGGGATGAAAATATTTGGCAGTCAGTAAAAGGAATTTCTTCATTAATCACATCTTGAGTCTTGAGGTAAGTGTATGGAAAATATATTAAATCGTTTATATGCCGCGTTAGGCCTGGATGCGCCAGAAGATGAGCCACTTCTCATCATTGATGATGGGATACAGGTTTATTTTAATGAATCCGATCTTACACTGGAAATGTGTTGTCCCTTTATGCCATTGCCTGACGACATCCTGACTTTGCAGCATTTTTTACGTCTTAACTACGCCAGCGCCGTCACTATCGGCGCCGACGCAGACAATACTGCTTTAGTGGCGCTTTATCGCTTGCCGCAAACCAGTACCGAAGAAGAGGCACTCACTGGTTTTGAATTATTCATTTCAAACGTGAAGCAATTGAAAGAGCGTTATGCATAATGTAATACGTCAACATGCTTTCTTAATGAGATAAAACGCGATACGTATGCCCTTTACCTGAAAAGACAAGACCAGAATCTTTGGTGGAAATGTAAGGGGCAAACGTTCCTCTCTCTCATTTTCTCTGTTTGTGGGAGCATTTTTAGTGTGTAAGTATTCCTGCTCATCAGGTTTTACGCCATCTACGCACATTTATTCTGCTATAAGTTAAAATACTGCAAAAAATATTAGTGCTTATTATTTTTTGTTTAAGTAAATTTTCGCTCAACAAGCTTAATTGTTTATTCAATGATGATGAAGCGTGAGTTATGCTGGAAATGAAGGAAGTCAATAGCAAGGATAATCTGAACATTCACGGGTGATATTATGAGACATCGTATATTTTTACCATTGCTTCTGGTGTTGTCGGCTACCGCCTTTTCGGCATCGGCGATGGCTGCCAGTGATTCCCCCCCACCACCAGATAATACAAAACACACCTCCGGTGGCTGGCCGTCTGGCCCCGCAGCATTGATTCGCCCAAAGTGGTGTGACAGCTGGCCATCAGGTATAGAGAAACCAAGTGACTGGTGTCAGATATGTGGTTGTTAATTTTTTACAGAAAATTATAACAACCATATCAGGACTGAGGGTATATCTGGTCATTATGTTTCATCAGTCCCTGATGAACTGAATATTACTTCAGGCTGGCGTGTTTTATTAACGTCAGCCTGATTTTCACAACTGTAGTGGTGAGAATATCACCTTTAATCAGGTGGCCAAATTTAGTGTGCCACTACAAAAAACATGTTGACCAGACTCGTAGCTCATTGAATCACGCAACAACCAGTTACTCTCATCTGATGAAAAAGGCTGTGCATAACAGAATCAGAACTGACTGGTATCAGGGTCATGTGCTTCAGCAGCAAATACATAAAATGAAGCAAGATATAAAGAATGAAGGAAAAATCGAGTATGAAAAACGTACAGAATTGTCTGAAGTAACTCCCTGCAGCATTGAAGCCGCAGGGAATCTATTTATGGTGTAACGATATTGAACCAGAACTCAAACTTGTCCATATAGCCCAGCATCTCATCCAGTTTCGCAGCATTACCGGTGACGTTGGCTTCGCCTTTATCTTGAGCCTGCTTCAGGGTTTCTTCCTTCAGGATAATTTTATTTAGCGTGTCACGGTTCAGAGTAATCGTGGCATCAGCATCTTTCGCTTCAGCATTAGCCGTGTGATTCAGCACGCCGTTTTCCAGCTCCAGCTTGTACTTCCCGCCGTCGCTGCCAAGGTCAATGTTAAACACCGCCCGGGCATTACCTGCTTTTTCACCGTTGATATGTACAGCCAGGAAGTCAAAGAACATTTCAGGCGTCATCGCCCGAACGGTATCCGGACTTGCGGTATTTGGCGTCGGACCTTTAACCACACCGTTACGCAGCTCCTGAGCACCGGTCAGATAAAAGTTACGCCATGGACCAGATTCAGCCTGATACCCCAATTGTTCCAGCGCATCGGCTTCAAGGTTACGCGCATTCTGGTTATTTGGATCGGCAAACACGACCTTACTCACCACCTGAGCAACCCAGCGGTAGTTCCCCTGGTCAAAGTCTGCTTTGGCTTTCTGAAGAATCGCATCGGCACCGCCCATGTATTCAACAAATTTCTTAGCCGCTTCTTCGGGTGGCAGCTCATCAAGGGTTGCCGGATTGCCATCGAACCAACCGAGATACAGTACATACGTTGCTTTTACATCATGACTGATAGATCCGTAATAGCCGCGGTTGGCCCAGGTTTTTGCCAGGCTATCCGGTAGTTTGAAATTGGCCGCTATTTCATCGCGAGTCAGACCTTCATTGGCCATGCGCAGAGTCTGGTCATTGATATAACGATACAGGTCTCGCTGGCTTTTCAGCAGACCAACAACATTCTCATTACCCCAGGTCGGCCAGTGGTGCTGGGCCATAATAATTTCAGCTTTGTCACCCCAACGTACTATGGCTTCGTTGATATATTTCGACCATGGCAACGGCTCACGAATTTTCGCGCCGCGTAGCGAGTAGGTGTTATGCAGGGTGTGAGTGACGTCCTCTGCGGCTTCGATGAGTTTCTTCTCTTCGATGAACCACAGCATTTCCGAAGGGGCTTCCGAACCAGGCGCCAGCATAAAATCGTAAGTCAGGCCATCAATCACTTCTTTCTGGCCGTCTTTATCGATGATATTAGTGGGCGCAATCAGTGTCACCGTTCCCGCAGAGGTGGTCGTCCCCAGCCCGGCGCCAACCTGGCCGGAGGCATCTGGTTTCAGGAGGTTGCCATACATATAGCTGGCACGGCGGCTCATCACGTTGCCGGCCATAATATTCTCGGCTACTGCTGCCTCCATAAAGCCAGCAGGCGCATACACTTTCACCTTGCCGGATTTCACGTCCGCTTCATCGACAACGCCACGCACCCCGCCATAGTGGTCAACATGGCTATGAGTGTAAATGATGGCGACAACAGGCTTATTGCCCCGGTTTTTGAAATACAAATCCATACCAGCTTTGGCTGTTTCCGCAGAAACCAGCGGATCAACAACCGTAATCCCCTCGTTACCTTCGATGATCGTCATGTTGGATAAATCAAGGTTACGAATCTGGTAGACGCCGTCTGTTACTTCAAACAAGCCACTGATATTAATTAGTTGGGACTGACGCCACAGACTAGGGTTAACAGTGTCAGGCGATTTTTCCCCTTCTTTTATGAAAGCGTACTGCTGTGGATTCCAGATAACATTCCCTTGCTCTCCCTTAATCACATCTTCAGGTAAAGCGGCGATAAAGCCTTTATGGGCATTCGTGAAATCGGTGTTATCAGAGAAAGGGAGTTGGTTATAAAGCGCATCGTTAGCTTGCCTGGTTGAAGCAGTGGCACCTTTTGGGGCTTCCTGTGCAAATAAAGGTGTCAGCACAGTAGAAGAGAGTAGCCCCGCCAGCGCAAAACTTTTAACGATCAACTTAAGTCTCATTTGTACCCCTCATGTAAAAATATTCTATATCACTCAATCTGGTCGATTAATTATCTGTTAATTCAAACAATTAAAGTTATTGCTGATCATTTTCGCTCTTTTAAATATAACAAAAACATTACATTTCGCCATTTATGGATACAAATAAATCATGTTTTACGTCTGCCAGTTCCATCCTCTTTTAGTAAGTGGGGGGGGCTCGCTTCCGGTTTCCGGAAGACACTATAATTCTCCCCCCTACTACAGGAGCTGTGACTATAAGTTCGTCACTGTGGAACAAAATCATCTCATCAGCCAAAAATGCTGCCTGGCCTGATAGCTTTTCCATTTTTCACTGTGAGATATCAGCGCACTACACTGGATAGTAATTCTTCATTTATGAGGCGATTAAGGATGGGACAGGATTCGGACGACAGACGCCGTACTTCCAATGCTGGAAGGGTATGGCAGGATCATAAAGATATGGTCACGCAAGCGCTACGTGTAAGTATTCCGTGGTTCACATTTGTGAATATCAGCTTTGCGCTTATCATTTTATTTCGCCACGTACTCATCAGTGACTTTGACAAGTCGATCAGTGCACAGACTGGAATACTGCCGTTAATAGACGATATTATGGGCAGTATTATTGTTTTTTCGGTCCTGATACTCCTTTTCATTTACCGCCTTTCGGCCAGATTTACGCCTCTTTGTCTGGTGATGCTGCTGATTCTCAGCCTGATGTGGAGTTATTGTAGCTACTGCTTTATTGTTTGGTGGCAACTGCCTTTTGCCTGGCCTCTCAGTGTCATCCTTATGCTTACCGCGCTGGCTGCACTTTATTATTATCCGCCTGCGTTGCTACTTTTCATCGTCCCCTTATGGCTGACCGCCCTGCTGGCCAGTGTGCAACTTAACCAAAATGTAAATATCCGGTTTTTATTGGTCTGGATTATTCTCACCGCCATACGTAAGCGTATAGCGAGAACCGTATTGACGAGTACAGGCTATTTGGAAGGCAGTG
>NZ_JBKFSQ010000036.1:0-42667 GCF_046569525.1 Salmonella sp. 741265055_HSA
ATCTTCGAGTGCCCACACAGATTGTCTGATAAATTGTTAAAGAGCAGGTGCGACGTGGCTTTCAGCTCACCGTCGCGAGGTGGCGTATATTACGCTTTCCTCTTTTTGAGTCAAGCCTTTATTTTCGCTTTCCTCACAGACTTCTTAACGAAGCCTTTCTGACCCGGCGGCCTGTATGCCGTTGTTCCGTGTCAGTGGTGGCGCATTATAGGGAGTTATTAGAGCCTGACAAGACCTAAATGCAAAAAAAAGCTCAACCGTTCACTTTTCAAACAATATTTGAACCAAAAGCCTATTTTCGCCTGGTTTTTAAACAAAAACGAGCCCGTCAGGGCTCGTTTTATTCAAATTTGTGACTTACTGCACTGCCACAATATGATCATCATTGGCTTCAAGGCGAATCACTTTGCCAGGAACCAGTTCACCAGACAGGATTTGCTGCGCCAGTGGGTTTTCGATCTGCTGTTGAATAGCACGTTTTAACGGACGCGCCCCGTAGACCGGATCGTAACCGTTGGCGCTCAACAGTTTCAGCGCCTCGTCGGAGATATGGATTTCATAACCACGTTCTTCCAGACGTTTGTACAGACGCTGCAGCTGGATCTGAGCAATAGAAGCGATGTGTTGCTCACCTAACGGATGGAATACCACAACTTCATCAATACGGTTGATAAATTCCGGACGGAAGTTTTGGCTAACCACACCCAGCACCATTTCTTTCATTCGACCGTAATCCAGTTCGCCAAAGCGCTCCTGAATGAGATCAGAACCGAGGTTAGAAGTCATAATGACCACCGTATTACGGAAATCGACCGTTCTCCCCTGCCCGTCAGTCAGTCGACCGTCGTCCAGCACCTGCAACAGAATGTTGAATACATCCGGATGCGCTTTTTCCACTTCATCCAACAAGATGACGGAATAAGGACGACGGCGCACCGCTTCCGTCAAATAACCGCCTTCTTCATAGCCGACATATCCCGGAGGCGCCCCGACCAAACGAGACACGGAGTGTTTCTCCATAAACTCAGACATGTCGATACGCACCATCGCGTCGTCGCTGTCAAACATAAAGTTAGCCAGCGCTTTACACAGTTCGGTTTTACCGACCCCCGTCGGCCCCAGGAACAGGAAGGAACCAATCGGACGATTCGGATCGGACAGCCCCGCGCGGCTACGACGTATGGCGTTCGATACTGCTTCAACGGCTTCATTCTGCCCGATCACACGGCTGTGTAACTCTTGTTCCATACGCAACAGTTTTTCACGTTCGCCTTCCAGCATTCTGGCAACCGGAATACCGGTCCAGCGCGCCAGCACTTCGGCAATTTCCGCATCCGTTACTTTGTTACGTAACAGACGCATGGTTTTACCTTCCGACTGGGTCGCGGCTTCCAACTGTTTTTCCAGCTCCGGAATTTTGCCGTACTGCAGTTCAGACATTCGCGCCAGGTCGCCAACGCGACGCGCCTGCTCGATGGCGATCTTCGCCTGCTCCAGCTCCGCTTTAATAGTTTGCGTACCAGAGAGCGACGCTTTTTCCGCTTTCCACTCTTCTTCCAGCTCAGAGTACTGACGCTCTTTGTCGTCCAGTTCTTCGTTGAGCATATCGAGACGTTTTTTACTCGCCTCGTCAGACTCTTTCATCAACGCCTGCTGTTCCAGTTTGAGCTGAATAATGCGGCGGTCGAGTCTGTCCAGCTCCTCCGGCTTAGAGTCAATCTGCATACGAATGCTGGATGCCGCTTCATCGATGAGATCGATAGCTTTATCCGGCAACTGACGGTCGGCGATATAGCGGTGAGACAATGTTGCCGCCGCCACAATCGCCGGGTCAGTGATCTGCACATGGTGGTGCAGCTCGTAACGTTCTTTCAGGCCACGCAGAATCGCAATGGTGTCTTCCACTGAGGGTTCTGCGACAAACACTTTTTGAAAACGACGTTCCAGCGCCGCGTCTTTTTCAATGTACTGACGGTATTCATCCAGCGTGGTGGCGCCCACACAGTGCAGTTCACCACGCGCCAGCGCCGGTTTCAGCATATTCCCGGCGTCCATTGCGCCATCGGCCTTACCTGCGCCAACCATCGTGTGCAGCTCATCGATAAACAGGATGACGTTGCCTTCCTGTTTTGCGAGGTCATTCAGCACGCCTTTCAGACGCTCTTCAAATTCGCCGCGATATTTCGCCCCGGCCACCAGCGCGCCCATATCCAGCGCCAGTACGCGGCGGCCTTTTAAGCCTTCAGGGACTTCACCATTAATAATGCGCTGCGCCAGCCCTTCAACAATTGCCGTTTTACCGACCCCTGGCTCACCGATTAACACCGGGTTGTTTTTAGTACGACGTTGCAGTACCTGAATGGTACGGCGAATTTCTTCATCACGACCAATTACCGGGTCAAGCTTACCTTGTTCAGCCCGCTCGGTCAGATCGACGGTATATTTTTTCAAGGCCTGACGTTGGTCTTCAGCCCCTTGATCGTTCACGCTTTCACCTCCGCGCATTTGTTCAATTGCCTGAGTGATATTGGCCGTGGTCGCACCGGCTGATTTCAGCAGATCGGTTAACGTGCCGCGAGACTCAAGCGCCGCCAGAACAAACAGCTCTGACGAAATAAAATTGTCCCCCCGTTTTTGCGCCAGCTTGTCGCAAAGGTTCAGTACGCGTACCAGTTCCGAAGAAGGCTGTACGTCGCCGCCGGTGCCTTCCACCTGCGGTAAACGGCTCAGCGCCTGATCGATAGCGGTGCGCAACTGGCCAGCATTAATGCCGGCGGAGGTTAATAAAGGACGTATCGATCCCCCTTCCTGGTTCAGCAAGGCGCTCATTAAATGAAGAGGTTCGATGAATTGGTTGTCGTGCCCCAGCGCGAGCGACTGGGCATCGGCAAGAGCAAGCTGGAATTTGTTAGTAAGACGATCCAGACGCATAACTCCTCCCATAACAGGTCAAAATTGCTACTGGAGATTAAATGAGGTCATCCCTCAATTATTCAAGGTGAATGACCTGAATTATGTGAAAAGAAAGTTACCCGTACCGGATCGTCTTGATTCTTTAGGTTATATCAGCCAAATAAAACTTGCCATACGGCCTGTCGTCTTGTCGCGACGATAAGAGAAGAAAGTCTCACTTTCGCTAAAGGTGCAGCGATCCCCGCCATAGACATGTTCAACGCCGGTATTCGCCAGACGTTGGCGTGCAAGCTGATAAATATCCGCCAGAAATTTTTCCCCGTGCGGCAAAAATGCGCTATCGGCTTGCGCATCTTTTGCTAAAAATGCGTCACGCACTTCCGGCCCCACTTCAAACGCGGTCGGGCCGATCGCCGGACCTAACCAGGCGATGATATTTTCTGGTTTGTCAGCAAAGCAGGTGACAGTTTCCTCCAGTACGCCTTCACATAATCCGCGCCAGCCCGCATGAGCCGCCGCCACTTCTGTTCCCTCACGGTTACAGAATAGCACAGGCAGGCAGTCTGCCGTCATTACCGCGCAGACGGTTCCTGGCGTATTGCTGTAAGACGCATCCGCACGTTTGGAGGCATAAGGTTCTCCGGTGAGCCTCAACACATTTTTACCGTGAACCTGTTCAAGCCAGACAGGTTTCGAAGGCAGATTGCCCGCCGCAAACAGACGCTTGCGGTTCTCTTCAACATGCTCCGGGTTATCGCCGCAATGCGCGCCCAGATTCAGCGAGTCGTAAGGCGGTAAACTCACCCCGCCAATACGGGTAGAACTACAGGCTGCGACGCCTTTCGGCAGCGGCCACTGCGGGACAATCAGTGCATTCATAACCAGTCCACATCATCTTTATGATCTTCGAAATCGGCGCGCATCGCATCGATAAGGTCCACCATATCTTGTGGAATCGGCGCGTGCCACTCCATTTCGATACCCGATACAGGATGGTAGAGACGCAGCATCGTTGCATGAAGCGCCTGGCGGTCAAACTTACGCAGCGTGGAAATAAACTCTTCCGATGCGCCTTTCGGTGGACGTGGACGACCACCATAGACCTGATCGCCCACTAACGGGTGCGTAATATGCGCCATATGCACGCGGATCTGGTGCGTACGCCCGGTCTCCAGACGCAACCTAAGACGCGTGTGCACACGGAAATGTTCCATAATGCGGTAGTGGGTCACCGCCGGTTTGCCCATAGGATGCACCGACATATGGGTACGTTTGGTCGGGTGACGACTAATGGGTTCATTCACCGTTCCTCCCGCCGTCATATGTCCTATCGCGACCGCTTCATATTCGCGGGTGATCTCGCGCAGCTGCAAAGACTCCACCAGGCGCGTTTGCGCCGGAACGGTTTTGGCCACCACCATCAGCCCCGTCGTGTCCTTATCCAGACGATGCACAATGCCCGCGCGCGGGACATCCGCAATCGGCGGATAATAATGTAGCAACGCGTTCAGTACCGTACCGTCCGGGTTACCCGCGCCAGGATGTACCACCAGATCGCGTGGTTTGTTGATAACCAGAATATCGTCATCTTCATAAACAATATCTAACGGGATATCCTGCGCTTCAAAACGAATCTCTTCGTCGATCTCCGCATCAATAGCCACTCGCTCGCCGCCTAACACTTTTTCTTTTGGCTTATCGCAAAGTTGACCATTGACCAACACGCGCTGATTCAAAATCCATTCTTTTATACGCGAACGTGAATAATCCGGGAACATTTCGGCCAAAGCCTGATCTAAGCGTTGACCGAGTTGGTTTTCGGAGACCGTTGCGGTGAGTTGTACTCGTTGTGCCATATACAGCTTCTTCGTTTAACGTTGGGTTTTACGGCTTTGCCGTTTAATATAGTGTGCTATTGTAGCTGGTCTTAACCGGGAGCAGGAACAGAGAATCTCCCGTAAAACATTTTGAGGAAAGTCAAAACGTCATGACGCGCATGAAATATCTGGTGGCAGCAGCCACGTTGAGCCTGTTTCTGGCGGGTTGCTCGGGTTCAAAGGAAGAGGTGCCCGATAATCCGCCGAATGAAATCTACGCGACTGCTCAGCAAAAGCTGCAGGACGGTAACTGGAAACAGGCAATAACGCAATTGGAAGCGTTAGATAATCGTTATCCATTCGGACCGTATTCTCAGCAGGTGCAGTTGGATCTTATCTACGCCTATTACAAAAACGCCGATTTGCCGCTAGCGCAGGCCGCCATCGATCGTTTTATGCGTCTTAATCCAACGCACCCTAATATTGACTATGTCATGTACATGCGCGGCCTGACGAACATGGCGCTGGATGATAGCGCGCTACAGGGTTTCTTTGGCGTCGATCGCAGCGATCGCGATCCGCAACATGCGCGGGCGGCGTTCAATGACTTTTCGAAACTGGTACGCAGCTATCCTAATAGCCAGTACACCACCGACGCCACCAAGCGTCTGGTATTCCTGAAAGACCGTCTGGCGAAATATGAATATTCCGTCGCAGAGTACTATACCGCGCGCGGCGCATGGGTTGCAGTCGTAAACCGGGTAGAAGGTATGCTACGCAATTATCCTGATACGCAGGTCACGCGCGATGCGTTGCCGCTGATGGAAAACGCCTATCGTCAGATGCAGCTGAATGCGCAGGCTGACAAAGTCGCGAAAATTATTGCCGCTAACAGCAAAAACACCTGAAGCAATACAGACAAGCAAAACGGCAGCCTTCCGGCTGCCGTTTTTTTTATTCGGTATCTGATGCAACAGAAATGATTTCACTGCAACGCATCCAGTCAAATATGGCCTGCTTTCAGCCATTCCTCAAGTAAAAGATCGCTTCTTCCTGCGATGCCTCACAAAAAGTTCGCCTTGACAAAAAGTGACAAAATAATGTGATTTACATCACACATTTTGACATTAAGAACGGTATGCTGGAATCACCAAGACGGGAAAGACAAGAGGTAAAATTTATGACAATGAACATTACCAGTAAACAAATGGAAATTACTCCGGCAATCCGCCAACATGTCGCAGACCGTCTCGCCAAACTGGAAAAATGGCAAACTCACCTGATTAATCCTCATATCATTCTGTCTAAAGAGCCACAGGGCTTTATTGCTGACGCCACCATTAATACACCGAACGGACATCTGGTCGCCAGCGCAAAACACGAGGATATGTACACCGCTATTAATGAATTGATCAACAAGCTGGAACGGCAGCTCAATAAAGTGCAGCACAAAGGCGAAGCCCGTCGTGCCACCGCATCGGTGAAAGATGCCAGCTTCGTCGAAGCAGAAGAAGAGTAGTCCCTTACATTGAGTGTATCGCCAACGCGCCTTCGGGCGCGTTTTTTGTTGACAGGATTAAAACAGTACGGGTACTGTACTGACGTATACAAAGGAAACAGTTATGAAGCTCACCCGGTTTTTCTTCGCATTCTTTTTTATCTTCCCCTGACCGGGAGGCGTTTCGTCATGTGATAAAGAATGCGAAGACGAACAAGAAGGCCTCCCCCACCGGGAGGCCTTTTTTATTGATAACAAAAAAGGCAACACTATGACATCGGAAAACCCATTACTGGCGCTACGAGATAAAATCAGCGCTTTAGACGAAGAGTTACTGGCCTTACTGGCAAAACGACGCGCGCTGGCGATTGAAGTGGGACAAGCAAAACTACTGTCGCATCGTCCGGTTCGGGATATCGATCGTGAACGCGCGCTGCTGGACAGGCTCATTCATCTCGGTAAAGCCCACCATCTCGACGCACACTACATTACCCGTCTGTTCCAGCTTATCATTGAAGACTCCGTGCTTACTCAGCAGGCGCTGCTGCAACAACATCTGAATAATACTCAGCCTCATTCGGCACGTATTACGTTTCTTGGGCCGAAAGGCTCCTATTCTCATCTCGCGGCGCGCCAGTATGCCGCACGCCATTTTGAGCAATTTATTGAGAGCGGTTGCGCAAAATTCGCCGATATTTTTCATCAGGTCGAAACCGGCCAGGCCGATTACGCCGTGGTTCCGATAGAGAACACCAGCTCCGGCGCTATCAACGATGTGTACGACTTATTGCAACACACCAGTCTGTCGATTGTCGGTGAGATGACCGTCACTATCGATCACTGCGTGCTGGTTTCCGGCGCTACGGATCTGAATACCATCGAAACGGTGTACAGCCATCCGCAGCCGTTCCAGCAGTGCAGTAAGTTTTTGAGCCGCTATCCGCACTGGAAAATCGACTATACCGAGAGTACGTCGGCAGCGATGGAAAAAGTCGCGCAGGCGAACTCTCCGCGCGTCGCGGCGCTCGGCAGCGAGGCAGGCGGCATGTTGCACGGTTTACAGGTGCTGGAACGCATCGCCGCAAACCAGACGCAGAATATCACCCGCTTTCTGGTACTGGCGCGC
Source organism: Salmonella sp. 741265055_HSA (assembly GCF_046569525.1). Taxonomy (NCBI): domain Bacteria; kingdom Pseudomonadati; phylum Pseudomonadota; class Gammaproteobacteria; order Enterobacterales; family Enterobacteriaceae; genus Salmonella; species Salmonella sp. 741265055_HSA. The sequence continues at coordinate 7,355 of NZ_JBKFSQ010000036.1, forward strand.
AAAGCCATCAACGTTTCCGATCAGGTTCCGGCAAAAACCACTCTGTTAATCGCCACCGGGCAGCAGGCAGGCGCGCTGGTCGAAGCGCTGCTGGTGCTGCGTAACCACAATCTCATCATGACGAAACTGGAGTCGCGCCCCATTCACGGCAATCCGTGGGAAGAGATGTTTTATCTCGATATTCAGGCGAACCTGGAGTCGCAGGTAATGCAAAGCGCGCTAAAAGAGCTGGGCGAGATCACGCGCTCAATGAAAGTGCTTGGCTGCTATCCCAGCGAAAACGTCGTGCCGGTAGAACCTGCCTGACGTTCAATAAAACGGCTTTTCTTCATCCCTGCGACGGCTACCTGCAGGGTGAAGATGGCGCCGGAGAGCGGATAATCCGCCACTTCCTGAGCAGACATATTTTCTCTGGTAGTTGTAATAAACAGCGTTTTCATATCTGCGCCGCCAAAGCAAACCATCGTCGGACAACGTACCGGCAACCGGTACTCTTCCAGCTGCTCTCCTTGCGGTGAGAAACGCGCCACGCGCCAGCCGTCAAACATCGCGCTCCAGTAGCACCCTTCACTATCCATCGCCGCGCCGTCGGGAAGTCCTTCTCCTTCGCCAAAATGGCGAAAAAGTTCACGCTTGCCCGGTTCGCCATGCTTATCAAGTAACGTGCGGTATATCACGCCATTCGGCGTATCGGAGGTATACATCCACTGGTTATTCGGGCTGAACGCCAGGCCGTTGTGTCCCTGGATATCGCACTGGATCACTTTTGCCGTCAGGTCATGATCGATCCGCATCAGCAACGCGCCATTATAGTCACCTGGCGCCCAGAACGTTCCGGCATAAAAACGTCCATCGCCATCAGTGCCGCCATCGTTGAAACGCGCCAGTTTCGTATTAGAGGGATTGTCGCAAACCTTACGCTGCAATAATCCATTTTTATCGGCCAGCCAGATAGCATGACGCATGGCCACAATAAATCCGCCCTGCTCACGCAAGGCAAAACAGCCCACCTCTTCCGGAAACGCCAGCACGCTATGCGTCCCGCTCGCCGGATGGTAACGATGGATCTCCTGTTCCAGGATATCGGTCCAATACAGCGCGCTTTCATCCTCGCTCCATGTGGGGCATTCTGGTAGATGTCCGACATAATCAAATAAAACGTGCGGCGTAGTCATAACGGTTCCTTAAACGAAAAAAGCCAGCAAAGCTGGCTTTTAGTATAGATGTCATCATTATGGTCGGCTGTCATTCGCCTGACGCAATAACACACGGCTTTCATTCTGGAAGCGTCTGGCATAATCGCCAAACCAGTGTTCAACTTTGCGAAAACTGTCGATAAAAGCCTGCTTATCACCCTGTTCCAGTAACCCGATCGCATCACCAAAACGTTTATAGTAACGCTTGATAAGCGCCAGATTGCGCTCCGACGACATAATAATGTCCGCATACAGCTGCGGGTCCTGGGCGAACAGACGCCCGACCATCGCCAGCTCCAGTCGATAAATCGGCGATGATAGCGCCAGAAGCTGCTCAAGCTGGACGTTCTCTTCCGCCAGATGCAGCCCATAAGCGAAGGTAGCAAAGTGGCGCAGCGCCTGGATAAAAGCCATGTTCTGATCGTGCTCAACAGCGCTAATTCGGTGCAACCGCGCGCCCCACACCTGGATTTGCTCAAGGAACCACTGATACGCTTCCGGTTGACGCCCGTCACACCAGACCACCACCTGCTTCGCCAGGCTCCCGCTGTCCGGACCAAACATCGGATGCAAGCCCAACACGGGGCCATCATGGGCCGCCAACATTGCCTGCAACGGACCGCTTTTCACCGATGCCAGATCGACCAGAATACAGTCAGACGGCAGGGGCGGCAGTTGCGCTATGACCTGTTCAGTAACATGAATCGGCACGCTGACGATCACCATTCCGGCATCGGCGACAATGTCCCTGGCGCGCGGCCAGTCCTGTTGTTCCAGAATACGGACCTGATAGCCCGACAGCGTGAGCATTTTTTCAAACAGACGCCCCATCTGTCCGCCGCCGCCCACAATGACGACCGGACGCAGAGAAGGACAAAGCGTTTTGAACCCCTTATCATTTTCGCTGGAGTAAGATTCACGCATTACCCGGCGCAGGACATCTTCAATGAGATCGGGCGGGACACCGATCGCTTCTGCTTCCGCCCGTCGTGAAGCCAGCATAGAGGCCTCACGCTCCGGCACGTAAATAGGCAGGCCAAAACGGCTTTTCACCTCGCCAACTTTGGCAACCAGTTCCAGGCGCTTAGCCAGTAAATTCAACAACGCTTTATCGACATCATCTATTTGATCGCGTAACGCGGTCAATTCAGCAACCATAACAACCTCTTATGCGACGCGCACCGCCAGCTGGCCGCTCAAATCTTTATGAATTTCACGTAACAGGGCATCGGTCATCTCCCAGCTAATACAAGCATCGGTGACGGAAACGCCATACTTCATTTCGCTGCGCGGCTGTTCGGAAGACTGATTCCCCTCATGAATATTACTTTCAATCATTAAGCCAATGATTGAACGATTGCCATCTTTAATCTGCGCAACCACAGATTCGGCAACGGCTGGCTGGCGGCGATAATCTTTATTGGAGTTACCATGACTGCAATCTACCATCAGCGAAGGACGTAGTCCCGCCTGTTCCATCTCTTTTTCACACTGAGCGACATCTGCCGGGCTATAGTTTGGCGCTTTGCCGCCACGCAGAATCACATGGCCATGCGGATTTCCCTGGGTTTGCAATAACGCAACCTGACCGGCCTGGTTAATGCCAACAAAACGATGAGGTTGCGCAGCGGCGCGCATGGCGTTAATCGCTGTCGCCAGGCTGCCATCCGTGCCGTTTTTAAAGCCGACCGGCATAGAAAGACCAGACGCCATTTCGCGGTGGGTTTGCGATTCGGTTGTGCGCGCCCCTATCGCCGACCAGCTAAACAGATCGCCCAGGTATTGCGGGCTGTTCGGATCCAACGCTTCGGTCGCCAATGGCAACCCCATATTCACCAGTTCCACCAGTAGCTGACGCGCTATTTTCAACCCGGCTTCCACATCAAATGAGCCATCCATGTGAGGATCGTTAATCAGCCCTTTCCAGCCGACGGTAGTCCGCGGCTTTTCAAAATAGACGCGCATTACCAGATAGAGGCTATCGCTGACCTCTGCGGCAAGGGCTTTAAATCGACGGGCATATTCCAGAGCGGTTTCAGGATCGTGAATAGAACAAGGACCGCATACCACCAACAGACGCGGATCGCGCCCGGCAATAATGTCAGAAATGATTCCCCGGGACTGCGCTATCTGCGCTTCCTGCGCCAGGCTCAACGGAAAGGCCGCTTTAAGCTGCTCCGGCGTCATTAATACCTGTTCATCGGTGATACGTACGTTATTCAGCGCGTCTTTTTGCATGATGGCGATCCTGTCTTTTCTTGTTTGCGATAGTTGATCCTCCACGAGGATGTTTAAACCATACCACAAAAAGTAAAGATTTCAATCCATATTACGTAAAATAAACTTTACACCATGCGCAATGGTCGATTAAACCCCTCAATTTCGTATCAAAAACTTTACACAACAAGTGAATTATTTTATTCCCAGCCTCAGAAAAGCGGTAAAATGAGCGATGCTCGCCATTTTTTGATTATTTTTTCTCCGCACGCATATTTTTACTTTCTGATACAGGGTGATTAATACCATTATCACAAGAATTTAATATCAGGGATGTCACTTAAATTATTCATATTATCAATAAGACATAATGACGATATGGCAAAATAATGTTATTTTGCTACAAACAATCACGGATGTATTTTAATGCTTTACGACTGAAGATGGTGGGGACTTGTTAATGCGTTTTTCTCACCGATTTATCCTTCTGTTATCGCTATTATTAGCAAGCTTGCCTCTGTATGCTCAACGCGTCACGGAAGAAGAGAAATCCGTACGCGCCATCGTCTCCGGTATCGTCAGTTATACACACTGGCCGGCGTTATCCGGGCCGCCAAGGCTATGCATATTTTCATCTGCGCGTTTTGTCAGGGTACTTAGCGAAGAGGCTGACTGGGCTTTCCCTTATCAACCGCTTGTCATCCGTACCACACAAGAAGCCCTGAGCGCCCGCTGTGATGGTTTTTACTTTGGCAATGAATCGCCAGCTTATCAGGCGGAGTTAACGCGTCATTATCCAGTTAATGCCTTGTTATTAATTGCCGAGCAAAATACCGAATGTATTATTGGCAGCGCATTTTGTCTGATCATTAACAATGATGAAGCCAAATTTTCCGTCAACCTGGACTCCCTCTCGCATAGCGGCGTGAGAGTGAATCCAGAAGTATTAATGCTTGCACGGAATCAAAAGCATGAATAAGGAATTTTCTCTGTCCAGGCCAACATTTAAACGCACACTACGGCGGATTAGTATAATCAGCGTGCTGCTTACAATGACATTGATCTGGCTATTAATTTGCGTTGCGTCTGTCCTTACGCTCAAACAGTATGCGCAAAAGAATCTCGATTTGACCGCCGCCACAATGGCCCATGGCCTTGAAGCGGCACTGGTATTTTCCGATAACGCGGCCGCAGCGGAAACGCTCGCCACACTGGGACGCCAGGGACAATTTTCAGCGGCGGAGATCCGCGATAAAAATGGCCGTATTATCGCCTCATGGCGCTATGATGCGCGAGCCGCAGACGATAAGCTCATCGGCTTAATTAGCCACTGGCTTTTTCCATTGCCGGTATCGCAACCCGTCTGGCACAACGGCAGGGCCATCGGCGAAGTACGGCTTGTTGCCCGCGACAGCCTTATTGGTCATTTTATCTGGCTCTCGCTGGCAGTGCTGACAGGATGTATTCTGCTGGCATCCGGCATTGCCCTATTGCTCACGCGTTATTTACACAATGGCGTTGTGGATGCGCTGCAAAATATTACTGAAGTTGTACACGACGTTCGCACTAACCGAAATTTTTCACGCCGGGTACCTGATGAACGTATTGCGGAATTTCACCTGTTTGCGCAGGATTTCAATAGCCTTCTGGATGAGATGGAAGAATGGCAGCTACGGCTTCAGGCTAAAAATGCACAGTTACTACGTACCGCGCTGCACGATCCGCTGACGGGGCTTGCCAATCGTGCGGCATTTCGCAGCTGTATTAACGCGCTGATGAAGGACAATTCCGCTCGTAGCAGTTCGGCATTGTTATTTCTGGATGGCGATAACTTTAAATATATTAATGATACCTGGGGACATGCGGCAGGCGACCGCGTACTTATAGAGGTTGCCAAAAGATTAGCGGAATTCGGTGGTAGTCGTTATCAGACTTACCGACTCGGCGGCGATGAATTTGCGATGGTGCTTTACGGTGTGCATTCGGAGTATGAAGTACAACGTATTTGCGCAGCGCTATCCCAGGCGTTTAATCGACCTTTTGAACTGCATAACGGCCAGCGAATAACGATGACCCTGAGTATTGGCTTTGCGCTGACATGGGAACATGCCACTGCCGAAAAACTACAAGAACTGGCCGATCGAAATATGTATCAGGCTAAACACCGGCGTGCGGAACGTTCGCTAAATTAAGGAACGGGCCTGGCCGTTGCTGACTCAGCGTTGATACCACAGACCCAGCCTAATCATGTAACCGTCATGGCGTGGAACAACCCATAAAAAAGGGGCCAGCGTAATGCCAGCCCCTTCTTTTCTACAAGCTTTCGGATGTTGCGAAAGCGCGTTCTTAGTTAAGACGCTCTTTGATACGAGCCGCTTTACCAGTACGCTCACGCAGGTAGTACAGTTTAGCTTTACGAACAGCACCACGACGTTTAACAGCAATGCTGTCAACTACCGGAGAGTGAGTCTGGAAGACACGCTCAACGCCTTCGCCGTTGGAAATTTTACGAACAGTGAATGCAGAGTGCAGACCGCGGTTACGAATAGCGATAACCACGCCCTCGAATGCCTGCAGACGTTTTTTGGAACCTTCAACAACCCATACTTTCACTTCCACGGTATCACCCGGACGGAAGGAAGGTACGTCCTGCTTCATCTGTTCTTGTTCAAGTTGCTTAATAATATTGCTCATAATTTAATCTCTTATCCTGGGTAAACTGATATTGGGGGCTTACGCCTGCCCATCATGTTTATGTTGCTGTTGCGCGTGTTCTGTTTTGAACTCCGCCAGCAACCTTGCTTGCTCTTCAGTCAGAGCCAGGTTTTCCAGAAGTTCAGGTCTTCTAAGCCAGGTCCGGCCCAGCGACTGTTTCAAACGCCAGCGACGTATCTCAGCGTGGTTCCCCGACAGTAACACCGCCGGTACTTCCATCTGCTCTAACACTTCAGGTCGGGTATAGTGCGGGCAGTCCAACAACCCATCAGCAAACGAATCTTCGATTGCTGAAGCCTCATGACCCAGTACACCCGGAATAAACCGGGAAACGGAGTCGATCAGCGTCATTGCCGGTAACTCACCACCGCTGAGAACGTAATCGCCAATTGACCATTCTTCGTCAATTTCGGTCTGAATTACGCGCTCATCTACGCCTTCGTAGCGACCACACACCAGAATAAGCTTCTGATTCGTGGCCAGCTCGCTAACGCCCGCTTGATCAAGCTTGCGTCCCTGAGGCGACAGATAAATCACTTTAGCGCCTTCACCTGCCGCGGCTTTTGCTGCGTGAATGGCGTCCCGCAAGGGTTGCACCATCATTAACATCCCCGGTCCGCCGCCGTAAGGACGATCGTCCACGGTACGGTGCCGGTCATGAGTAAAGTCTCGAGGACTCCAGCTCTGGATGTTCAGCAGGCCATTTTTTACTGCCCGGCCAGTTACCCCGTAATCGGTAATTGCGCGGAACATTTCAGGAAACAGGCTAACTATGCCAATAAACACAAGCCAATCCCCATAACGCCATTTATTACCGTTTATTCGGTGGTTTAAAAACCAGGATCCCAATCTACTTCGATAGTACGAGTAGCGAGATCGACTTTCTTGATAACCTGCCCATCGAGGAACGGTACTAGTCGTTCCTTGATACCAAACGCATCTTTCAGGTTTGCCTTGATGACGATGACGTCATTCGACCCGGTTTCCATCATATCGACGACTTTACCGAGATCGTAGCCTTCAGTAGTCACTACCTGGCAGCCCATAAGGTCTTTCCAGTAGTAGGAACCATCTTCCAGCGCTGGCAACTGCGAGGAATCCACGACAATTTCGCAATTCGTCAGAAGATTCGCGGCATCTCGATCGTCAACGCCTTTCAGCTTGATGATCAGATCCTGATTGTGGTGCTTCCAGCTTTCCAGCTGTACCTGCTGCCACTGACCCGCCTTCTGGATAAACCAGGGCTGATAGTCAAAAATGCTTTCGGCGTCTTCAGTGGAGGAAAACACTCTGAGCCAACCACGGATACCGTATGAAGAACCCATTTTCCCCAGTACAACCGGTTCAGCGGGTACTTGTGCGGCGAGTTGCTTGCTCATCATGACCACCGTGACAGATTAAGCTGCTTTTTTTACTTCTTTGATCAGCGCCGCAACGCGATCGGAAATGGTTGCGCCCTGGCCAACCCAGTGAGCGATGCGATCCAGATCCAGGCGGGTGCCTTCTTCTTTTTCGCTAGCGATTGGGTTGAAGAAACCAACGCGCTCAATGAAGCGACCGTTGCGTGCATTACGGCTGTCGGTGACAACAACCTGGTAGAACGGACGCTTTTTAGCGCCGTGACGAGCTAAACGAATAGTTACCATAACATCCTCTTGTGTGAATAAAACAACCGGGCCCCATCGAGGAACGGAGCCCGGGTGTCATATTAAAAGCCCGAAAATTTTACTGATTTCTGGGAGAATTGCAATCAACAGTTAATAACTCTGCTGTAGAAGGCCGTCGGCGGCGCAGCGAGTTCGGTGCCGGCGTGCGCGCAGCCACCGCAGCGTACACGCAGTACGTGAGGATGGCGAGCACACCCCGGTGCCGAAATAGCAAGTGAGCCAGGCCGGGAAATTAGCGGCCAGGGAAGCCTGGCGGCATCATCCCCTTCATACTCCGCATCATCTTCGCCATCCCGCCCTTCTTCATCTTCTTCATCATGCGCTGCATGTCGTCGAACTGTTTCAGAAGGCGGTTAACGTCCTGCACCTGCATCCCACAGCCTTGTGCGATACGGCGTTTACGGGAACCTTTGATGATTTCCGGCTTCGCGCGCTCTTTCAGCGTCATCGAATTGATGATCGCTTCCATACGCACCAGCACTTTGTCATCCATCTGCGATTTAACGTTGTCCGGAATCTGCCCCATGCCCGGTAATTTGCCCATCAGACTGGCCATGCCGCCCATGTTTTTCATCTGTTTGAGCTGTTCCAGGAAGTCGTTCAGGTCGAAACCGTCGCCTTTCTTCAGTTTGGTCGCCAGCTTCTCAGCCTGTGCGCGGTCAACTTTGCTTTCGATATCTTCGATAAGAGACAGTACGTCGCCCATACCGAGAATACGCGAGGCGATACGATCCGGATGGAACGGCTCCAGCGCGTCAGTTTTCTCGCCGACACCGAGGAATTTAATCGGCTTGCCGGTGATATGACGAATAGAGAGCGCCGCACCGCCACGCGCATCACCATCAACTTTGGTCAGCACCACGCCGGTTAACGGCAGCGCTTCGTTAAAGGCTTTTGCGGTATTCGCGGCATCCTGACCGGTCATCGCATCGACGACAAACAGCGTTTCTACTGGCTTGATAGAAGCGTGGACCTGTTTGATTTCGTCCATCATCGCTTCGTCAACGTGCAGACGACCGGCGGTATCCACCAGCAGCACGTCGTAGAATTTGAGCTTCGCTTCTTTCAGCGCGGCGTTGACGATATCAACCGGTTTCTGGCCGACATCAGACGGGAAGAAATCCACGCCAACCTGCTCAGCCAGCGTTTCGAGCTGTTTGATCGCCGCCGGGCGATAGACGTCGGCAGAGACGACCAGCACTTTCTTCTTGTGCTTCTCGCGCAAGAATTTACCCAGCTTACCGACGCTGGTGGTTTTACCCGCCCCCTGCAGACCCGCCATCAATACTACGGCTGGCGGCTGCGCAGCTAAATTCAGCGTCTGGTTCTCTTCGCCCATCGCCGCAACCAGTTCGCTACGGACAATCTTGACGAACTCCTGCCCTGGGGTCAGGCTCTTGTTAACTTCATGACCAACCGCTTTCTCTTTTACGCGATTGATGAACTCACGCACTACCGGCAGCGCAACGTCAGCCTCCAGCAGCGCCATGCGCACTTCGCGCAGCGTCTCTTTAACGTTGTCTTCAGTAAGGCGCCCACGGCCACTGATATTGCGCAGCGTGCGCGACAAACGATCGGTTAAATTATCAAACATTGTCTCTCGCCTGGGGTGGAAACGGTTGGTCGCCGCAGCGACACAGTTACAGAATTTCGCCACAGTATACCATGAAGCCGTCTTTGTTGTTATGCAACGGTTGGAGCTGCGGTCACGTAACGCTATACTGCTTCTCTTTCTCACTGGTCAACTGTCGACACAACTATGCCCGTTTTTGCTTTACTTGCCCTTGTCGCCTACTCCTTCAGCCTCGCGCTGATCGTTCCCGGACTGTTGCAAAAAAACAGCGGCTGGCGGCGTATGGCTATTCTTTCTGCGGTCATCGCGCTGGTGTGCCATGCTGTCGCGCTGGAATCGCGTATTCTGCCCGGCGGCGACAGTGGACAAAACCTGAGCCTGCTGAATGTCGGTTCGCTGGTCAGCCTGATGATCTGCACGGTGATGACCATTGTCGCGTCGCGTAATCGCGGCTGGCTACTTCTGCCCATTGTCTATGCTTTTGCGCTGATTAACCTGGCCTTCGCCACGTTTATGCCTAATGAATATATTACGCATCTGGAAGCGACCCCAGGCATGATGGTGCACATCGGTCTGTCGCTTTTCTCTTACGCGACGCTGATAATCGCCGCTCTGTATGCGCTACAACTGGCGTGGATCGACTATCAGTTGAAGAACAAAAAGCTGGCGTTTAGTAATGAAATGCCGCCATTGATGAGCATTGAGCGCAAAATGTTTCATATTACGCAGATTGGCGTCGTACTGCTGACCCTTACTCTGTGTACCGGCCTGTTTTACATGCATAACTTGTTCAGTACTGAAAATATTGATAAAGCCGTGCTCTCTATCGTGGCATGGTTTGTCTATATCGTTCTGCTGTGGGGGCATTACCATGAAGGCTGGCGGGGTCGCCGGGTCGTGTGGTTTAACGTCGCAGGCGCGGGTATTCTGACGCTGGCCTATTTTGGTAGCCGCATATTACAGCAATTTGTAAGCTAAGCTTTTAAAGGAGTTTCCCCTGGAACACATCTCCACCACCACGCTGATTATCATATTAATCATCATGGTGGTCATCTCGGCCTATTTTTCCGGTTCCGAAACTGGAATGATGACGCTAAACCGTTACCGTTTACGCCATATGGCGAAGCAAGGTAATCGCTCGGCAAAACGGGTAGAAAAATTACTGCGTAAACCTGACCGACTGATAAGCCTGGTGCTGATCGGCAATAACCTGGTCAACATTCTTGCCTCGGCGCTTGGCACGATTGTGGGTATGCGGCTTTACGGCGACGCCGGCGTAGCTATCGCCACCGGGGTACTGACGTTTGTCGTGCTGGTTTTTGCCGAAGTCCTGCCCAAAACTATCGCCGCGCTCTATCCGGAAAAAGTGGCCTATCCCAGCAGCTTCCTGCTGGCGCCGTTACAGATACTGATGATGCCGCTGGTGTGGTTACTTAACACCATCACCCGCCTGCTGATGCGTCTGATGGGAATTAAAACGGACATCGTGGTCAGCGGGTCGTTAAGCAAAGAGGAATTACGCACTATCGTGCATGAATCCCGTTCGCAAATCTCTCGCCGCAATCAGGATATGCTGCTGTCGGTTCTCGACCTGGAAAAGGTCAGCGTGGATGACATCATGGTGCCGCGTAATGAAATTATCGGGATCGATATCAATGACGACTGGAAATCTATCGAGCGGCAGCTTACCCACTCCCCGCACGGACGCATCGTGCTCTATCGCGATTCGCTGGATGACGCCATCAGTATGCTGCGCGTGCGTGAAGCCTGGCGGTTAATGGCCGAGAAAAAAGAGTTCACCAAAGAGATGATGCTGCGCGCCGCCGATGAAATCTATTACGTCCCGGAAGGTACGCCGCTCAGTACGCAACTGATTAAATTTCAGCGCAATAAAAAGAAAGTCGGACTGGTCGTCAACGAATATGGCGATATCCAGGGGCTGGTCACCGTGGAAGATATTCTCGAGGAGATCGTTGGCGATTTCACCACATCGATGTCGCCGACACTGGCGGAAGAGGTCACGCCGCAAAACGACGGTTCGGTCATTATTGACGGTACCGCCAACGTCCGGGAAATCAATAAAGCGTTTAACTGGCACCTGCCGGAAGATGACGCGCGCACCGTCAACGGGGTGATTCTGGAGGCGCTGGAGGAAATTCCGGTTGCTGGCACGCGCGTGCGCATTGAGCAGTACGATATCGATATTCTCGATGTACAGGAAAATATGATTAAGCAGGTAAAGGTTGTACCGGTAAAACCGCTGCGCGAGAGTATTCTTGAATAACCCTCCTCCTTTCTTAAAACGGCAGCCAATGGTTTGCCGTTTTCCTTGTTAATTAAGATTTTATTCATTCATCTCCTCTCCGGCATAGTGACACAATAAAAGCTTATTAATGGAAAGGAAAACCATACTATGTACGATGATTACGTTGTTGAATGGGATCTGGCGTTTGCTGAATATTTAAAAAAGCTGGCCAGCATTTTCTTAAAGGAAACGCCAGATTTATGGCCCAATATCGTCTCCCGCCTCGCCAGCGATCCTGCCAGTTTTGAAGACGACGAGGACGATGACTACGGGATGGTGGAAGTGCTTGATTGCAGTGGCGGTGATTTAGACAATCGTGCGTTGTTACAGGCATTCATGCAGGTTCTGCGTACTGAAGGCGTTATTGAAGAAATCGATTATAAGGGGGAGGGTGAAGAAGGTCTGCTCGCCACTTTTGCGGCCAATCGTTATTATGACCTGACAAAAGATTTTGCCAGTACAGATGAACTAAAAACGCGACTACTGGCACTCACCAGATATGATGAAATAAGCAAAGTCTGCAAAAAAGGCGACCGTTACATCGATGAGATATTTGAGCGCATTCAAAGCCAGCTCAACGAACGTGGCTTTCAGATAGCCAGTCTCAATGAAAGCACTGATGCCTATAATATATTTGTTTTACCTATGGATGAGTACGAACAAATAGCTGACTTCGACACTCCATGGCTCGAAGTACAGGATTTTTTAAGCTAAAAAAAAATGGCCGACTTTACATCGGCCATCAGACTTTTACTTCGCCTTCGCTACCGTCACCATCGCCGCGCGAATGGTACGACCGTTCAGCGTATAGCCTTTCTGCATAATACCCAGCACATTGCCTGCCGGAACCTCTTCCGACTCCACCATCGCAATCGCCTGATGCACGTTCGGGTCCAGCGGCACGTTGGTCTCAGCAATCACTTCCACGCCGAACTTACGCACTACATCCAGCATAGACTTCAGCGTCAGCTCAATCCCTTCGACCATTGCCGCCATATCCGGATTGGCTTTGTCTGCGACTTCCAGCGCGCGATCCAAACTATCGATTACCGGCAGCAATTCGTTGACGAACTTCTCGAGGGCGAATTTATGCGCTTTTTCGATATCCTGTTCAGTACGACGGCGCAGGTTTTCCATTTCCGCTTTGATACGCAACACGGTGTCGCGTTCGCGAGTCTGGGCTTCAGCAAGCTGAACTTCCAGATTCGCAATTTTTTCATCGCGCGGATCCACCTGCTCAGCAGAATCGTTTGGTTCAACTGCCTCAACCTCTTCGTGCTGATCCATGATAATTTCTTCCGGGGCTTGCCCCTCAGGCGTTTTCTGTTCTTTACTACTCATGAATTTCTCCGCGTTTTTTTCGCATTCATCTCGCTAACTTCGCTTATTATGGGGATCAGATTCAGGGTTTCAAGGGAAGTACTCACATTGTCATCAATCTTCGCTACAAGGACCTCAGAAAAATGAATAATCATTTCAAGTGTATCGGCATTGTGGGGCATCCGCGTCATCCCACCGCACTCACGACACATGAAATGCTCTACCGTTGGCTATGCGATCAGGGTTATGAGGTCATTGTGGAGCAACAAATCGCCCACGAATTACAGCTAAAAAATGTGCCAACCGGCACGCTGGCGGAAATTGGTCAACAGGCGGATCTGGCGGTAGTCGTGGGCGGCGACGGCAATATGCTTGGCGCAGCGCGTACTCTGGCGCGTTATGACATCAATGTGATTGGTATTAACCGCGGTAATCTTGGCTTCCTGACCGATCTCGATCCGGACAACGCCCTGCAACAATTATCTGATGTGCTGGAAGGGCGCTATATCTCCGAAAAACGTTTTCTGCTGGAAGCGCAGGTCTGCCAACAGGACCGCCAGAAGCGTATCAGCACAGCCATTAATGAAGTGGTGCTGCATCCGGGAAAAGTGGCGCATATGATCGAATTCGAGGTTTATATTGATGAAACATTCGCTTTTTCACAGCGATCTGATGGTCTGATCATTTCTACGCCGACCGGCTCCACCGCCTATTCGCTCTCCGCAGGCGGCCCTATTCTGACCCCTTCACTGGATGCCATCACCCTGGTGCCGATGTTCCCGCATACCTTGTCGGCGCGCCCGTTAGTCATTAACAGCAGTAGCACGATTCGTCTGCGTTTTTCGCATCGCCGTAGCGATCTGGAAATTAGCTGCGACAGCCAGATAGCGCTGCCTATTCAGGAAGGAGAAGATGTGCTGATTCGCCGCTGCGACTACCACCTCAACCTGATACATCCCAAAGACTATAGTTATTTCAATACATTAAGCACAAAACTCGGTTGGTCAAAAAAATTATTCTAATTTTACGTTAGCCTCTTTACTGTATAAAAAACCAGTTTATACTGTATTTAATTACAGTCATGGTTTTTCATACAGGACAACAGCTATGTTGGCGCAACTGACCATCAGCAATTTTGCTATCGTTCGTGAGCTTGAGATCGATTTTCAGAGCGGAATGACCGTCATTACTGGTGAAACCGGCGCGGGTAAATCTATTGCGATTGATGCCCTGGGTCTGTGTCTGGGTGGTCGCGCTGAGGCCGATATGGTCCGTACCGGAGCGACCCGCGCCGATTTGTGTGCCCGCTTTGCGCTGAAAGACACGCCTGCGGCATTGCGCTGGCTGGAAGAAAACCAGCTTGAAGAAGGGCGCGAATGCTTACTTCGCCGCGTTATCAGCAGCGATGGCCGCTCACGGGGCTTTATTAACGGCACCGCTGTGCCCCTGTCTCAATTGCGCGAGCTCGGTCAGTTGCTGATTCAAATTCATGGTCAACATGCGCACCAGCAGCTTACCAAACCCGAACAGCAAAAATCGCTGCTGGATAGTTATGCCAACGAAGCCGCTTTAGCGCAGCAGATGGCTGCCCGCTACCAATTATGGCATCAAAGCTGCCGCGATCTCGCCCATCACCAGCAACAAAGCCAGGAACGCGCCGCGCGCGCGGAACTGCTGCAATATCAGTTAAAAGAGTTGAACGACTTTAATCCGCAGGCCGGCGAATTCGAGCAAATTGACGAAGAGTACAAACGGCTGGCCAATAGCGGGCAGTTGCTTACGACCAGCCAGAACGCTCTGGCGCTACTCGCGGACGGCGAAGACGTTAACCTGCAAAGCCAGTTATATAGCGCAAAACAACTGGTTAGCGAGCTGGTGGGTATGGACAGCAAGCTTTCCGGCATCCTGGATATGCTGGAAGAAGCCACTATCCAACTCACTGAAGCCAGCGATGAATTACGCCACTATTGCGAGCGTCTGGATTTAGACCCCAATCGCCTGTTTGAGCTTGAACAGCGCATCGCTAAACAAATTTCTCTGGCGCGAAAACATCACGTCAGCCCGGAAGCGCTGCCGCAGCTTTATCAGTCACTGCTCGAAGAACAGCAGCAGCTCGACGATCAGGCCGATTCGCTGGAAACGCTAACGCTGGCGGTTAATAAGCATCACCAACAAGCGCTGGAAACGGCGCAAGCGCTGCATCAACAGCGTCAGTTTTACGCCCAGGAGCTGGGGCAGTTGATCACTGAAAGTATGCATTTACTTTCGATGCCGCACGGTCTGTTTACTATCGACGTGAAATTTGATGAGCATCATCTGAGCAACGACGGCGCCGATCGCGTGGAGTTTAAAGTGACGACAAACCCGGGTCAGCCGCTGCAGCCTATCGCTAAAGTCGCGTCTGGCGGTGAACTGTCGCGCATTGCGCTGGCTATTCAGGTGATTACCGCGCGCAAAATGGAAACGCCGGCGCTAATTTTTGACGAGGTCGATGTTGGCATCAGCGGCCCAACCGCCGCCGTGGTCGGTAAACTCCTGCGTCAGCTTGGCGAATCCACTCAGGTGATGTGCGTCACTCACCTGCCACAGGTAGCCGGGTGCGGTCACCAGCACTTCTTTGTCAGTAAAGAAACAGACGGGGCAATGACCGAAACACATATGCAACCTTTGGATAAACGTGCGCGTTTACAGGAACTGGCCCGCCTGTTGGGAGGAAGTGAAGTTACGCGTAATACGCTGGCAAACGCAAAAGAACTGCTGGCGGCGTAAACTTTTTTACCTCCCGAAGGTCTGAGTTCACAACAAAAACGCCGTAAGACCCGACAGCAAAAGGTTTTAAAGTGATGAAAGGTCTATTATCATCGGCATATTAATATGAGCCACGTACTGCTCAGGCCCGAAAAGGAACCCAATCACTATGCGCTGTAAAACGCTGACTGCTGCCGCAGCAGTACTCCTGATGTTGACCGCAGGCTGTTCCACTCTGGAGCGAGTGGTTTACCGACCTGACATCAATCAGGGGAACTATCTTACACCTACGGATGTCGCCAAAGTGCGTGTTGGTATGACGCAACAACAGGTTGCGTATACTTTAGGCACGCCGATGATGTCCGATCCTTTTGGTACGAACACCTGGTTTTATGTCTTCCGTCAGCAGCCAGGACACGAGAACGTGACGCAGCAGACTCTGACACTCACCTTTAACAGCAGCGGCGTGTTAACCAATATTGATAACAAACCGGCGTTGACGAAGTAATTTTGTGATACCGCCTGATGAGGTTACGTTCATCAGGCCTGCAAACCTCTCCCCCGCCATTTGGTACGAATTTGCCTGATGGCGCTACGTTTATCTGGCTTACAGACACGCCTGCGCTTCAGGTCTGGTACCCCTTTCACACCGTTACCCGGCAAAAGAGGCTAATTATCTGCCAGCCGATTTTTCGGCGCGCTGGCGGCGTAATGCCTTTGGATCGGCGATTAAGGGACGGTAAATTTCAACCCGATCGCCATCCTGCACCGTATCGGTGAGTTTTACCGGACGACTATAGATACCTACTTTATTTTTCGCCAGATCGATATCCGTGCGCAATTCCAGCAAGCCGGAAACGCGAATCGCCTCTTCGACCGTCGCGCCCTCCTCCAGCGTTACGCGCTGCAAATACTGCTTTTCCGGCAGCGCATAAGCCACTTCAACCACAAGTTTATCCGGCACGGTAAACCTCTTTGGCGCGAACCGTAAACGCCTGCACCATGTTGGACGCTAACTCTTTGAATATACGACCAAACGCCAGCTCAATGAGTTTATTGGTAAACTCAAAATCAAGCTGAAACTCAATACGGCACGCCTCGGGGCTGAGCGGGGTAAATTTCCAGCCGCCGATCAGCTTTTTAAAGGGGCCATCCACCAGATGCATCAGAATGCTCTGGTTACGCGTTAGCTGATTACGCGTCGTAAACGTCTTGCTGATACCCGCCTTCGACACGTCAACAGCCGCCGTCATCTGTGCTGGCGATGACTCCAGGACGCGGCTACCAACACACCCAGGCAAAAACTGGGGATACGATTGCACGTCATTCACTAACTGATACATCTGTTCCGCACTGTAGGGGACTAAAGCAGTCCGACTAATCTGAGGCATAGCAATTCCCATCAACATAAATCGTGTAAATAATACCACTTATCAGCGAGTAAAAAAAATGCTGTCCCCAACCGTCATGCCTTAATTGTGCGTGCATAGCCCAACTCATGCTAAGATAGATTTTTGCACCTCATCAGGACGTAATGGGGTGTTTTCGATATCAGATTACCTATGAATTCACGACACTTATGACGAAGAAAAAAGCACATAAACCGGGCTCAGCCACCATCGCGCTGAATAAGCGCGCCCGGCACGAATACTTTATCGAAGAAGAGTTCGAGGCTGGTCTCGCCCTGCAAGGCTGGGAAGTAAAATCTCTGCGCGCAGGAAAAGCCAATATCGGCGACAGTTACGTTATCCTCAAAGATGGCGAGGCCTGGCTGTTTGGCGCAAACTTTACGCCGATGGCGGTCGCCTCGACACATGTCGTATGTGACCCAACCCGAACCCGCAAGCTGTTGTTAAACCAGCGTGAGCTTGATTCGCTGTATGGCCGTATTAATCGTGAAGGTTATACTGTCGTCGCGCTTTCTCTGTACTGGAAAAATGCCTGGTGCAAAGTGAAGATCGGCGTGGCGAAAGGTAAAAAACAACATGATAAACGTTCCGATCTTAAAGAACGTGAGTGGCAACTGGATAAAGCACGCATTATGAAAAATGCAGGTCGATAATAGACATTTTTTGTGACCAGCTTCTCAGTATGAAGCTGGTCAATATTCATATCTCATGCATGCCTCGAAAATATATTCTCTGTGTCTGACGCTTATCAATAGCAATAAATACCACAAAAAGAATATATTCTTTGTTTAAAAAATTTTTATAGCCTAATAACACAATACTTCAAATGATTTTTTTAAAATTTAATATCGCTGAATACCTTCACAAAAGGTATTGTTTTCATGTTACAAAAGAAAAAGAAGCAGAAATTAAAATTCATTATAAAACATAAAGATAAATAAAAAATCATCATGCGTTGTTAGCCCACCCCACCTCTCCTTAACACAAACTCCGTTATATTTTAGGCGCACTAACACCTTTATCAATAGATCTTAATTTGCAGAAAGTTTTTTTTCTGACTATATCATCTAATACGAAAGCACTAGTCAGGCACAAAAAACAAAGGGTTATTCGACGAGAAAACCAGACCTTCACCTACGCTCATAAAAAAGAATATGGCTACGGAAATTCATCTCTCACGATGAACGGGAAGGCTCGTCTACGCATTTTGCCCTGAACGTCGTGCCCGTTAATTAATACACAGAGCAAATTCATCAGGAGCTAATTTATGCGTCTACTCGCCGTGGTTTCGAAATTGACTGGCGTCTCCACCACTGTGGAATCCTCTGCGGTCACTCTTAACGCCCCGTCAATTGTTAAATTATCAGTGGCCCGGGATGAAATTAGTCAACTTACGCGCATTAATCAGGATCTGGTGGTGACGCTCCATTCCGGCGAAACGATCACGATTAAAAACTTTTACGTTACCAACGATCTGGGCGCAAGCCAGTTAGTACTGGCGGAAAACGATGGCACGTTATGGTGGGTAGAAAATCCGCAAGCCGGGCTACATTTTGAACAAATCGCTGATATTAATGAGCTGCTGGTCACTTCCGGCGCTTCCCATGAAGCAGGCGGCGCCGTTTGGCCGTGGGTACTGGCTGGCGCGGTGGCGGCTGGCGGCATTGCCGCTATCGCGTCTTCCGGCGGCGGCGATTCCCACCATCATTCGGATGGCGATAATCCGCCCCCCGATAACACCAATCCTGACGGTAATCCCCCTGATAACAGCAATCCCGGCGGCAGTAACCCTAACGGCAATACTCCAGGTAGCAGTAATCCTGTAGATACTACCCCGCCTCTCGCTCCCGGCAAATTGTTGATTTCAGCGGACGGAAAAACGGTGAGCGGCGAGGCCGAAGCGGGCAGTACCATTACCATCAAAGCTCCCTCAGGCAACGTCGTTGGCGAGGGCAAAGCGGATAGCGACGGTAAATTTAGTATTGATCTGACAGCGCCACAGCTTAGCGGCGAACAACTTACCGTGACCGCGACTGACGATGCCGGCAATACCGGCCCATCCGCAACCATTGATGCGCCCAACATTCCTCTCCCCGATACACCGGTTATCACCGCCGCTATCGATGATGCCGTTCCCCTCACCGGCACGCTGAGCAATAACCAGTTTACGAACGACAATACCCCCACTCTGGAGGGAACCGGCAGCGCAGGCACAGTCATCCATATTTACGCCAATGGTCAGGAAATAGGCTCAACAACGGTTGATACCAGCGGAAACTGGCATTTTGCCATTACCAACGCGCTAGCGGATGGGGAAAATCATTTCACCGCCATTGCGACTAACGTTAAAGGCGAAAGTCGCGAATCAGCCAGCTTTACGCTGACTATCGACACACTCAGCCCCGATGCCCCACGCGTTGAACTGATTGCCGATAACACCGGTTTGCTCACCGGGCCGCTACAGAATAATGACCGGACTGACGAGGCAAAACCGCTATTTTCCGGGCAGGGAGAGGCAGGCAATACCATCACGATTAAAGAGGGATCAACCGTTATCGGCAGCGCTACCGTAGACGAAAATGGACGCTGGACCTTAACGCCGACTACGCCGTTAAGCGATGGCGAACATACCTTTACCGTCGAACAAAGCGACAAAGCCGGAAACACGAGCGGCGTGACGACAACGCCTACTATCATTGTGGACACCACGCCGCCGGACGCCGCTACCATTGATAATGTCGCGAAAGACGGCACAACCGTTAGCGGTACCGCTGAAGCTGGTAGTACCGTGTCGATCTATGACCCGGCGGGAAATTACCTGGGCTCCACGATTACCGGAGAAAATAATCTCTTCAGCATCACGCTGAATCCGGCCCAGACCCACGGCGAGCGTCTGGAAGCGCGTATTCAGGACGCCGTCGGTAACATCGGCCCCGCCACGGAGTTTACCGCTTCTGACTCACAGTATCCTGCCCAGCCGACTATCCTTACCGTGACGGATGACGCTGGCGCCGTTACCGGGCTGCTGAAAAATGGCGATGCCACAGATGATAACCGCCCAACCCTCAGCGGTACTGCTGAACCAGGCAGTACGATATCGATTAGCGATAATGGCTTTCCTGTACCGACCTTTCCGCCCATTGTCGCTGACGCTGACGGCAAATGGAGCTTTACCCCCTCGCTGGCACTTGCCGATGGCGACCATGTCTTTACCGCTACCGCGACCAACGATCGCGGCACCAGCGGGCAGTCTGTCTCCTTTACCATTGATATCGACACGCAGCCGCCGGTGCTGGAAGGCCTGGCGGTTAGCGACGTCGGCGACAGACTTACCGGCATTACGGAAGCTGGCAGTACTGTGGTTATCAAAGACAGTCTGGGAAATACGCTTGGTAGTGGAACGGCAGGCGACGACGGTACCTTCTCAATAGGTATTAGCCCGGCGAAAATTAACGGCGAAACATTAAGCATTAGCGTTACCGATAAAGCCGCGAATAGCGGTCCGGTAGAAACGCTGAACGCGCCGGATAAAACTGCGCCTGCGGCACCGGGCGGCCTTATCGTGGCGACCGATGGTCTGTCCGTAAGCGGTCAGGCGGAAGCCGGGGCAACGGTAACTATCCGCGACAGTAGCAACACTGTACTTGGCAGCGCCGTCGCTAACGGCAACGGACAATTTATCGTTCCGCTGAATCCGGCGCAGACTAACGGCCAGGCGCTTATCGCTACCGCTACCGATGTCGCGAAAAACGAAAGCGCCGCCGCGACGGTTATCGCGCCGGACAGTACCGCGCCGGAAATGCCGAAAAACGTGGTAATTAGTGAGGATGGCGCCAGTATCAGCGGCACCGCCGAACCGGGTAGCGCCATCACGATCGCCACGCCGGACGGCACGCCGCTCGGCAGCGGCAAAGCAGATGGCGAAGGTCATTTTACCCTTCCCCTCGCCCCCGCACAGACCAACGGCGAACAGGTTACCGTCACCGCCACCGACAGCGCCAACAACGTCAGCCCGCCAACCACAGCGCAAGCGCCCGATATCACCGCCCCGGATAAGCCCATTATCACTCAGGTGCTGGACGATGTTGAAAGCTTCACCGGGCCACTGGTTAACGGACAAACCACCAACGACAACCGCCCCACCCTTAGCGGTACGGCGGAGGCTGGCGCGCGTGTCGAAATTTTTGATAACGGCGTTTCGCTGGGACTCGCCACGCTACAGCCCAACGGCGGCTGGACGTTTACACCGTCGCAAAATTTAGGTGAAGGCGCGCATCAACTGACCGTAATCGCAACCGACGCTAAAGGCAATGCCAGTCCGGCCGCGTCATTCGATCTGGTGGTCGATACGCAATCGCCGCAGCAACCGGTAATCACCTTCATTACAGATGATGCGCCGGGTATTCTCGGTAGCGTCGCGCATCTGGGGCTCACTAACGACAGCACGCCAACGATTAACGGTACAGGTGAAGCGGGTTCCACAGTACACCTGTATCAGAATGGCGCCCGGATAGCGGATATTATCGTCGGTAATTCCGGCGTCTGGAGCTACGCTTACACCACGGCCTCGCCACTGGCGGACGACACCTACACCTTTACCGTGACGGCCAGCGACAGTAACGGCAACACCACGCCTTTTTCGACCGATTTTACGATTACCATTGATACCCAGGCCCCTGCCGCCCCCGGCGTTATCGGCGTAGCTGACGGCGACGGAAATACGATTGATACCAATCAGATTACCCAGGAATCCCAGCCCCGGTTGAGCGGTAGCGGCACCGCAGGCGACATAATCATCCTTTACGATAACGGCAATGCCATAGGTCAGGCGCTGGTCGGCACGGACGGGCGCTGGCAGTTTACGCCGCCTGCCGCGCTGGGCGACGGCGACCACCTTCTGACCGCTCGCGCCAACGATCCGGCGGGGAACGAAAGTCCCGAATCTCTCAGCTTTACCCTGCGCGTCGATACCCAGGCGCCGGATGCGCCGCAGATCGTGTCAGCCGCCATCACAGGCGGAGAAGGCGAGGTACTACTGGCAAACGGCAGTATGACCAATCAGCGTATGCCGACCCTCAGCGGCACCGGCGAACCCGGCGCCATCATCACCCTGTACAATAACGGCATAGAACTGGCTACCGTCCAGGTCAATCCACAGGGTAGCTGGACCTGTCCGCTAACCCGTAATCTGAGCGAAGGGTTAAACATCCTGACGGCCACCGCCACGGATGCCGCAGGCAATAGTAGCCCCACCTCCGGCGTTTTCTCCGTTACCCTTGATACCCAGCCTCCAGCGCAGCCTGACGCGCCGCTGATCAGCGATAACGTCGCGCCGGTTATCGGCAACATCGGCAATAATGGCGCAACGAACGACACCACGCCGACCTTCAGCGGCACGGGAGAGATCGGCAGCACGATTATTCTCTACAATAATGGCAGTGAAATTGGTCGCACAACGGTAGGCGATAACGGTAGCTGGAACTTTACGCCTGCGGCACTGACGCCAGAAACCTATACCATTACCGTCACGGAAACCGATATAGCGGGCAATATCAGTCCACCTTCCGCCTCAGTCACTTTTACGCTAGACACCACTGCGCCCGCCAATCCGGTTATCACTTTTGCCGAAGATAACGTCGGCGAAGTCCAGGATACTATTGTCAGCGGCGCAACCACTGACGACAATACACCGGTCATTCACGGCACTGGCGACATCGGCAGCGTGATCACGCTCTATAACGGCAGTAGTGTCGTGGGTGTAGTCACCGTCGATGAGACCGGCAACTGGACGCTAGCGGTGACCAGCGCGTTGCCGGATGGCGTCTACACCCTGACCGCCATTGCCGCCGATGCCGCCGGAAACAGCAGCGGCGTATCGAATAGCTTTACCTTCACCGTCGACACCGTTCCGTTGCAGCCGCCCGTCGTCAATGAGATCCTTGACGATGTTGCGCCAGTGACCGGGCCATTAACCGATGGTGCCTTTACTAACGATCGGACGCTGACTATCAACGGCAGCGGCGAAAACGGCAGCACCGTCACGATTT
The DNA here is from genome assembly GCF_046569525.1 of Salmonella sp. 741265055_HSA. Lineage (NCBI taxonomy): Bacteria > Pseudomonadati > Pseudomonadota > Gammaproteobacteria > Enterobacterales > Enterobacteriaceae > Salmonella > Salmonella sp. 741265055_HSA. The sequence goes on from NZ_JBKFSQ010000036.1 coordinate 30,552, forward strand.
ACGACAATGGCATGGCAATCGGTACGGCGCTCGTCACCGACGGGGTCTGGACATTCAATACGCCCGAATTGTCAGAAGCCAGCCATGCGCTAACCTTCAGCGCGACTGACGATGCTGGAAATACCACGGCGCAAACCCAACCGATCACCATTACCGTGGATATCACCGCCCCGCCCGCGCCAACAGTCCAGACGGTGGACGACGATGGCACGCGCGTCGCCGGACTTGCCGATCCTTACGCTACCGTTGAAATTCATCATGCCGATGGCACCCTGGTCGGCAGCGCTGTCGCTAATGGCACCGGTGAATTCGTCGTTACGCTCAGTCCGGCGCAAACCGATGGCGGTACGCTGACGGCAATTGCTATCGATCGCGCGGGAAATAACGGCCCGGCTACGAATTTTCCCGCTTCCGACAGCGGTCTGCCCGCCGTCCCGGCCATCACGGCAATTGAAGATGATGTCGGGAGCGTACAGGGGAATATTGCGGCGGGCGGCGCCACGGACGACACCACGCCGACACTGCGCGGCACCACGGATATCGGCTCTACCGTTGAAGTTTTCATTGATGGCGATTCGGCAGGCTTTGCCACCGTTGACGCCAGAGGGAACTGGATCTTTGAGATCGCGACGCCATTAAGCGAAAGCACACATTACTTCACCGTCCAGGCAACCAATGCGAATGGCCAGGGCGGCCTGTCCGCACCGGTCGGGATCACTGTCGATCTTAGCGCGCCGGCGCAACCGGTTATTACCAGCGCAACGGATGATGTCCCCGGCATGACCGGTACGCTGGATAACGGCGCGCTCACCAATGATTCACGCCCGACGCTCAACGGAACGGGAGAAGCAGGCGCCACCATCCGCATTCTGGATAACGGCGTAGAAATCGGTTCCGCCACGGTAGATCAAAGCGGCAACTGGCGCTTCACCCCGAACGCGCCGCTGGAGAGCAACGCGCACATCTTTACCGCCGTAGCGACCGATCCCGCCGGCAATAGCGGCCAGCCTTCGGACGGCTTTACGCTGAACATTGACGCGCAGGCGCCAGATGTGCCGGTTATCACGTCCGTGATTGACGATAACAATCAACCGACCGTTCCGGTGTTACCGGGGCAATCCACCGACGATCGGCAGCCAATACTGAACGGAACTGGCGAACCTGGCGCGACAATCACCATTTTTGATAACGATACGCCGCTTGGTACGGCTCAGGTAGGCGAAAACGGTAGCTGGACCTTCCCGGTGCCCCGCAATTTGTCAGAGGGAAGCCATAATCTGACGGTTAGCGCTACCGATCCGGCGGGCAATACCAGCGCGGTCTCCGCGCCGTGGACGATCGTGGTCGATATTACGCCTCCGGCGATCCCGGTTCTCACCTCCGTCGTGGATGACCAGCCCGGTATTACCGGCAACCTGGTAAGCGGGCAGCTAACGAACGATGCGACGCCCACCCTGAACGGGCGCGGAGAGGCAGGCGCGACGATTAATGTCTATCTTGACGGTAATCCAGCGTCCATCGGTACCACGACGGTGAATAGCGACGGCACGTGGAGTTTCACGCCGCAGACGCCGCTTGCAAACGGTAGCCACACGTTCACCCTTAGCGCCACCGATCCGGCGGGTAATAGCAGCGCGGTGTCCAGCGGATTTGTGCTGACGATTGACGCCACACCGCCCGCCGCGCCGGTTATCGCCAGCGTGGCAGACAATACGGCGCCGGTAACGGGCATCGTCCCCAACGGCGGCTCGACGAACGAAACCCGACCGACGCTCTCGGGTACCGGTGAGGCGGGTGCAACCATCTCGATTTATAATGGCAACGCACTGGTCGGCACAGCGCAAGTTCAGGCCAACGGTAGCTGGAGCTTTACACCGTCTACCTCGCTGGGCGCGGGCGTCTGGAACCTGACGGCGACAGCAACCGATGCGGCAGGCAATACCAGCGCCGCGTCCGAAATACGCTCGTTTACTATTGATACCACGGCTCCCGCCGCGCCTGTTATTGATACGGTCTACGACGGTACGGGCCCCATTACCGGCAATCTGAGTTCAGGGCAGATCACAGACGAGGCGCGCCCTGTCATTAGCGGCACCCGTGAAGCCAACACAACTATTCGTCTCTACGATAACGGCACGCTGCTGGCTGAAATTCCCGCCGACAATAGCAGTAGCTGGCGCTACACGCCCGATGCCTCTCTGGCGACGGGCAACCATGTAATTACCGCCATTGCCGTTGATGCCGCAGGCAACGCCAGTCCCGTTTCAGACAGCGTTAATTTCGTCGTCGATACCACGCCGCCGCTGACGCCGGTAATCACATCAGTCAGTGACGATCAGGCGCCAGGCCTCGGCACGATCGCGAACGGCCAAAATACCAACGATCCTACGCCAACCTTCAGCGGCACCGCAGAAGCCGGCGCCACGATCACGCTCTATGAAAATGGTACGGTTATTGGCACGACAACGGCTCAGCCTGACGGCGCGTGGAGCGTCTCCACCTCAGCGCTGGCAAGCGGAACGCACGTCATCACCGCCGTCGCCACCGATGCCGCAGGAAACAGCAGCCCGAACAGTACGGCTTTCACCCTGACGGTCGATACCACCGCGCCGCAGACGCCGATCCTGACGTCCGTGGTGGATGACGTCGCGGGCGGGGTCACAGGAAATCTCGCTAATGGTCAGATAACCAATGATAACCGCCCCACGCTGAACGGCACTGCCGAAGCGGGCAGCGTGATCAGTATCTATGATGGCAACACTCTGCTTGGCGTCACCTCGGCTAACGCGGGCGGCGCGTGGAGCTTCACGCCAACGACAGGGTTAAACGACGGCACGCGCACATTAACAGTGACCGCCACCGACCCGGCAGGCAACATTAGCCCGGCCACCAGCGGTTTTACTATCGTGGTCGATACCCTTGCGCCAACGGTTCCGCTTATAACCAGCATCGTTGATGATGTCCCGAACAATACCGGCGCCATTGGCAATGGACAATCGACCAATGACACACAGCCGACGCTCAACGGTACTGCGGAAGCCAACAGCGCGGTAAGCATCTTCGATAATGGCGCGCTGGTCGCGACGGTGAACGCCAATGCCAGCGGCAACTGGAGCTGGACGCCAACCGCCGCGCTCGGCCAGGGAAGTCACGCCTATAGCGTTAGCGCCGCCGATGCGGCTGGCAACGTTAGCGCCGCTTCGCCATCGACAACAATTATCGTGGATACCATTGCGCCCGGCGCGCCCGGCAACCTGGTCATCAATACTACCGGTAATCGGGTGACGGGCACCGCAGAAGCAGGCAGTACAGTGACAATTACCTCTGAGACTGGTGTGGTACTGGGAACCGCCACCGCCGACGGTACAGGCAGCTTCACCGCCACACTCACGCCCGCGCAGACCAATGGTCAGCCGCTACTGGCATTTGCCCAGGATAAAGCAGGCAACACTGGCATTGCCGCCGGATTTACCGCGCCCGATACGCGCGTGCCGGAAGCACCGATCATCACCAACGTAGTGGATGATGTGGGTATTTATACCGGCGCTATCGCCAACGGTCAGGTCACTAATGACGCACAACCCACATTGAATGGTACCGCTCAGGCGGGCGCCACGGTGAGCATTTATAACAACGGGGCGCTGCTCGGCACCACTACGGCGAACGCCAGCGGAAACTGGAGCTTTACCCCGACAGGCAATTTGACCGAAGGCAGCCACGCCTTCACCGCTACCGCAACTAACGCCAACGGTACAGGCAGCGTCTCCACCGCCGCGACGGTGATTGTCGATACGCTGGCACCCGGTACGCCGTCAGGTACGCTCAGCGCCGATGGCGGTTCACTTTCCGGGCTGGCTGAGGCAAACAGCACCGTAACCGTCACGCTGGCGGGCGGCGTGACGCTCACCACCACCGCCGGCAGCAACGGCGCATGGTCTCTCACCTTGCCGACAAAACAAATTGAAGGTCAACTCATTAACGTGACGGCGACTGACGCTGCGGGTAACGCCTCCGGCACGTTAGGCATTACCGCGCCGGTTCTGCCGCTGGCGGCAAGGGATAACATCACCAGCCTTGATCTGACCTCTACCGCCGTCACCAGCACGCAAAATTATTCGGATTACGGCCTGCTGCTGGTTGGCGCGCTTGGCAATGTCGCCTCGGTTTTGGGTAACGATACCGCTCAGGTTGAGTTCACCATTGCTGAAGGTGGTACGGGCGACGTCACCATCGATGCCGCCGCAACGGGAATCGTGCTTTCGCTGCTCAGTACTCAGGAGATTGTGGTACAGCGCTACGACACCAGCCTCGGCGCCTGGACGACGATCGTCAACACCGCCGTTGGCGACTTCGCGAATTTGCTTACCCTGACCGGGAGCGGCGTTACCCTGAACCTGAGCGGACTGGGCGAAGGCCAGTACCGGGTACTCACTTATAACACCAGTCTGCTCGCCACCGGGTCATATACCAGCCTGGATGTCGATGTACACCAGACCAGCGCAGGTATTATTAGCGGGCCAACCATCAGTACCGGCAACGTCATGGCTGATGATACCGCCCCGACGGGCACCACGGTCACCGCCATCACCAACGCCAACGGCGTCAGTACGCCGGTCGGCGCGGGCGGCGTGGATATCCTGGGACAATACGGCACGCTGCACATTAATCAGGATGGCAGTTACACCTACACGCTGACTAAGCCCACGGCGGGATACGGACATAAAGAGAGCTTCACCTACACCATCACCCAGAATGGCGTCGGTAGCAGCGCCGCGCAACTGGTTATCAATCTGGGTCCCGCGCCTGTACCGGGCAGCGTGATAGCGACAGACAATAACGCCTCACTGGTCTTTGATACTCACGTTAGCTACGTCAACAACGGTCCCTCGACACAAAGCGGCGTCACGGTATTAAGCGTCGGACTTGGTAATGTACTGAACGCGAATCTGCTTGATGATATGACTAATCCGATCATCTTTAACGTTGAAGAAGGCGCTACGCGAACCATGACGTTACAGGGAACCGTCGGCGGCGTCTCACTGGTTTCCACGTTCGATCTGTACGTTTATCGCTTCAACGATGCCATTCAGCAATATGAGCAGTTCCGGGTGCAAAAGGGTTGGATTAACACCTTGCTGTTAGCCGGACAGTCCCAGCCGCTGACCCTGACGTTGCCTGGCGGCGAATACCTGTTCGTGCTGAATACCGCCAGCGGCATTAGCGTCCTCACTGGCTATACGTTGGCGATTTCCCAGGACCACACCTATGCCGTTGACAGTATCACCGCTAACACCACCGGCAACGTACTGACCAATGATGTCGCCCCTACGGACGCCCTCCTCACTGAAGTAAACGGCGTGGCGATTGCGGCGACCGGCACAACGGAGGTAAACGGGTTGTATGGCTCGCTCATTATTGACGCAAGAGGCAACTATACCTACACGCTGAAGAACGGCGTCGGTGCCGACAGCATTAAAACGCCGGACAGCTTTATCTATACGGTCAAAGCACCAAACGGCGATACCGATACGGCCTCGCTCAATATCACGCCAACCGCCAGGGCGCTGGATGCGATTAATGATGTCAGCGATACCCTTAGCGTCGCCACGCTTCAGGATACCGCAGCCTGGCTGGACTCCAGCGTCGGCAGCGCCAGTTGGGGGCTACTCGGCAAATCGGGCAGCGGGAGCGGCACCTTTGACGTTGCAACGGGCACCGTACTTAAAGGCGCGTCACTGGTCTTTGATGTCTCCACGCTCATTACGTTGGGCAATCTGAATATTAGCTGGGCCATTCAGGAGAACGGGACCGTCATACGCAACGGAACCGTTCCGGTGGCGAATATCACGCTGGGCAGCGCGACGGTGACCGTCAACCTGAGCGGCCTGGAGCTGGATGCCGGAACGTACACGCTTAACTTTACCGGCACCAATACCCTGGCCGGGGCGGCGACGATCACGCCACGCGTCATCGGCACCACCGTCGATCTGGATAATTTTGAAACGTCCGGAACGCATACCGTTCCCGGCAATATTTTTGACGGCAGCGATGCGGCGGGGGCGATGGATCAGCTTAATACGGTGAATACCCGCCTGAGCATTAGCGGGTATAACGGCAGCGCCGCCACGCTGGACGCCGCGGCGAATACCACCAGCGCCACGATTCAGGGACATTACGGCACATTGCAAATTAACCTTGATGGTGCCTACACCTACACCCTGAATAATGGCGTCGCGATGTCGTCCATTACCAGTAAAGAGGTCTTTACCTATCAACTGGATGACAAGATGGGTCATACGGATAGCGCCACATTAACCATTGATATGGCGCCGCAAATCGTCAGTACCAACCAAAACGATGTTCTCATCGGCTCCGCCTATGGCGATACGCTGATTTACCACCTGTTAAACGGCGCGGACGCGACCGGCGGTAACGGCGCCGATCGTTGGCAAAACTTCTCTACCGCGCAGGGCGACAAGATCGATATCCACGAACTGCTGACCGGCTGGGATCACCAGGCGGCAACGCTGGGTAACTTTGTTCAGGTTCATACCAGCGGTGCCAATACGGTGATATCCGTCGATCGCGACGGCGCCAGCAGCGCGTTTAAATCCACTGACCTTGTCACTCTGGAGAATGTGCAGCTCACGCTAAATGATCTGTTGCAGAACAACCACCTGATAACCGGCGGTTGATAAAAAAGCCCCGAACGCCACGACGTTCGGGGCAACAAGCGGTGATATTTAAAAGGGATAAACTATGGGAAGAGTCGCGCCTGTCGCCATCGTACTGGCATTTGCTTTGTTTCATCACCAGCCCCGGGGCGCAGAAGCGCCGCCAATGATTACATCCGAAGGATTAGCAACGGACCAGATGCTCCCTTCGCTGGATGGCTCCGCCGCTGAGTTGCCGCTCAGCGCCGCCGCGCCGGGCAACCTGACGCTCAATGACGCGGTCAATCGCGCCGTTAACTGGCATCCTTCTATTCGCGAAGCCGTCGGCAAACTGCTCGCACAGAATGAACAAATAGAGGTCGCCAAATCGAAATATTATCCGCAAGTCAGCGCTGGCGTGAACAATGGGTACAGCAATACCTACACCGATCACGGGTATAGCCCCTCGCTGGTGCTGTCGGTATCGCAAATGCTTTATGACTTCGGCAAAGTGGCAAGCCAGGTTCGCGCCGAAACCGCAGGCGCAGCGCAGCAACAGGCCAATGTGTTGCTCAGTATTGATACCGTCGCGCACGAAACCGCCAACGCCATTGTACAAACGCAGAGCTGGCAGCAAATGGTAGAAGCGGCGGAAGAACAGCTCGTCGCGCTGGACAGCATCGGTAAACTTATCCGGCAGCGCAGCGATGAAGGCGCTACGTCGCTCTCTGACGTAGTGCAAACCGAAGCCAGAATCGAATCCGCCCGCTCGCAACTGGCGCAGTATCAGGCCAATCTCGACAGTGCGAAAGCCTCACTGATGAGCTGGCTGGGCTGGAATTCGCTTAACGGCATCAATAATGACTTCCCGGCGAAACTCGCTCGCAGCTGTGAGACGGCGACTCCCGACGATCGACTGGTGCCCGCGGTACTGGCCGCCTGGGCGCAGGCCAACGTTGCGCGGGCGAATCTGGACTATGCCAGCGCGCAAATGACGCCGACGATTTCGCTCGAACCTTCCGTACAACATTATCTTAATGATAAATATCCCAGTCATGAAGTGCTGGATAAAACCCAGTATTCCACCTGGGTAAAAGTTGAGATGCCGCTTTATCAGGGCGGAGGGCTGACTGCCCGACGCAACGCCGCCAGCCATGCGGTAGACGCGGCTCAGTCGACCATTCAGCGCACCCGGCTTGATGTCCGCCAGAAACTGATGGAGGCGCGCAGCCAGGCAATGAGTCTTACCAGCGCGTTACACATCCTTCGTCGGCAACAGCAGCTTAGCGAACGCACGCGCGAACTGTATCAGCAGCAATACCTTGACCTCGGTTCCCGCCCGCTGCTCGACGTGCTTAATGCGGAACAGGAAGTTTACCAGGCGCGTTTTGCCGAACTGCAAACGGAAAGCCAGTTGCATCAGTTGCAACTGAACTGTCTGTATAACACCGGCGCGCTTCGTCAGGCGTTCGCGTTAAATCATCGCAGCATTCAATCCGTGGAGATCCAGCCATGACCCGCGCCGCCCCCGATGTAGAAGAGGTACTCAGTGAGCGCGCGCTGAGCCAATGGGCGCAGGCCATCAGCCATGTCGCCGGTCATTATCGCGTTGCCTGCTCTCCCGGTTCAATTCAGGCCAACGCCCCGTGGCTTAGGGGTAAAAGCAGAACGACCGCCTTAACGCAGCTCGCGCGGCAGGCGGGTTTATCCTTTCATGCGCCGGACATAGACAAAACGGCATTTAGTCAGTGGCGATTGCCGTTGGTTGTCGAGCTCCGGGACGGGCAGTTATTGGTCATCGAACATGTTAATGGCGAAGATGCGGTAGACGTTTTTGTGATTGAAGAAGAGGGTCAGCGTAACCGCCTGACGCTCAGCGAGTTATTGCCGGAGATCTTCTATGTTGCCGCGCTACGCCCGCTATCGGCGCTCAAGGATAGCCGCGTCGATCGCTATATCTCCCGCTTTAAACCCGACTGGATGCGCGAGCTGGTTCTGCAGGATATTCGCCCTTATTTACCGGTAATGGTCGCCGCCTTTCTGATTAACGTGCTGTCGCTGGCCGGGATTGTGTTCTCTATGCAGGTTTACGATCGGGTGATCCCCGCTCAGTCATATCCTACCCTGTACGTTCTCTCCTTCGGCGTGCTGGTAGCGGTGCTGTTCGGTTTTCTGCTGCGTGAAGCGCGTACGCACATTATGGACGTGCTCGGTAAACGCGCCGATATGCGCATTTCCGATCGGGTATTTGGTCATGCGTTAAGGCTGCGCAACAGCGCTATCCCCCGTTCCACCGGCAGTTTTATCTCGCAGTTACGCGAACTGGAGCAAATCCGCGAGATGATTACCTCTTCAACGCTGGCGACCATTGTCGATCTGCCTTTCTTTTTCCTGTTTATGATAGTCCTGGCGATTATTGCCCCACCGCTGGCATGGATAGCGCCCGTGGCGGCTCTGCTGATGATCCTGCCGGGCGTGGCACTGCAAAAAAAACTGGCTGTCCTCGCCAACCAGGCCGCCCACGAAGCGACGCTACGCAATGCAGTCTTGGTCGAAAGCGTTCAGGGGCTGGAAGATATTAAACTGATGCAGGCGGAGAACCGCTTTCTTCAGCAGTGGAATAGCTATATCCGTATTACCGGCGAGTCGGGTCTACGCACCCGCAAACTCACGCAAGGGCTTATCAGTTGGGGGATGTCGGTACAAAGTCTGGTGTATGCCGCGGTGATTATGTTCGGCGCGCCGATGGTCATTGAAGGCAGTATGACTACCGGCGCCGTGGTCGCCGCGTCGATGCTCGGCTCGCGGATGATCGCGCCAATGGCTAACCTGTGCGGCGTGCTGGCGCGCTGGCAGCAGGTGAAAGCGGCGAAGATGGGTCTCGACAACATTATGCAACTGCCCACCGAGACACAGCATGACGATAGCCTGATACACCGCGACATCCTCCACGGGCATTACCTCTTTGAAAACGCTCAGTTTCGTTACCATAACGACGATCAACGCATACCGCTGCGCCTCGTGCGTCTGGAGATCATGCCAGGCGAGCGGATTGCGATACTGGGGCGTAACGGCGCGGGTAAATCCACACTTTTACAGGCGATGGCGGGCGGCCTGGAGATGATTCAGGGAGATGCCCGGCTTGATAATCTCAGCTTGTCGCACATCGATATGGCGGATTTACGCCGCAACATCGGCTTTCTTAGCCAGAACGCGCGGCTTTTCTTCGGCACCCTACGAGAGAACCTGACGCTCGGCGCGCCGCACGCCAACGATGAACAGATTTTTGACGCGCTCGAAGTCAGCGGCGGCGCCGTCTTCGTCAGGCGGCTGGCAAAAGGGTTGGATCATCCCATTATGGAGGGTGGTAACGGCCTGTCCGGCGGGCAGCGTCAGTCCCTGTTGCTGGCGAGAATGCTGCTGCGCTCCCCCAATATTGTGCTACTTGACGAACCCAGCGCCTCGCTGGACGAGCATACGGAACGAGAGTTTATTCAGCGGTTACATCAGTGGCTTGGCAACCGTACCCTGGTTGTCGCGACGCACCGGGTACCAATACTGGAGCTGGTTGAGCGTGTCGTTGTCCTGAAAGAAGGGCAACTGGTGATGGACGCGCCAAAAGCGCAGGCGCTTAACGCGGATCGGATGCAAAGTCACCGTCGGGAGTGGAAAAATGAAAACCAATCAGCATGATGCCGCGATGGACGATCCCGATATTCAGCGTGAACGGGCGTTTTCCGGCGCGGGTCGTATTGTTCTGATCAGCTCACTGTTATTTCTCATTCTCGGCATCTGGGCGTGGTTTGGCCGACTGGATGAGGTTTCCACCGGCAACGGGAAAGTGATCCCCAGTTCACGCGAACAGGTTCTGCAGTCGCTGGATGGCGGCATTCTGGCGCAGTTGACGGTGCGGGAAGGCGACAGAGTTCAGGCTAACCAAATTGTCGCCCGGCTTGATCCGACGCGTCTGGCGTCCAATGTGGGTGAAAGTGCGGCAAAATATCGCGCGTCACTCGCCTCCAGCGCACGGTTAACTGCGGAAGTCAGCGACTTACCTCTAGTCTTCCCCGCTGAGCTGAACGGCTGGCCGGATCTGATTGCCGCAGAGACGCGTCTCTATAAAAGCCGCCGCGCGCAGTTGGCCGATACCGAAGCCGAGCTACGGGATGCGCTGGCGTCGGTTAATAAAGAGCTGGCCATTACCCAGCGGCTGGAGAAAAGCGGCGCGGCCAGTCATGTTGAAGTGCTACGGCTGCAACGACAAAAAAGCGATTTAGGCTTAAAAATTACCGATCTGCGCTCACAATATTATGTGCAGGCACGCGAAGCGTTATCGAAAGCGAACGCTGAGGTCGATATGCTCTCCGCCATTTTAAAAGGACGCGAGGATTCCGTCACCCGCCTCACCGTGCGTTCGCCGGTACGCGGCATTGTTAAAAATATCCAGGTCACGACGATTGGCGGCGTGATCCCGCCTAACGGCGAGATGATGGAGATAGTGCCGGTAGACGATCGTCTGTTGATTGAAACCCGCCTTTCGCCACGTGATATCGCCTTTATTCATCCCGGCCAACGCGCATTGGTTAAAATTACCGCTTATGATTACGCCATTTACGGCGGGCTTGACGGCGTGGTGGAGACCATTTCACCAGACACCATTCAGGATAAAGTGAAACCGGAAATTTTCTACTATCGCGTGTTTATCCGCACCCACCAGGACTATCTACAAAATAAATCAGGACGCCGTTTTTCGATTGTTCCAGGCATGATCGCCACGGTGGATATCAAAACTGGTGAAAAAACCATTGTCGACTATTTAATCAAACCGTTTAATCGCGCGAAAGAAGCGCTACGCGAGCGGTAAATCGTTGAAGATAAGAAGATACGGGGGCTGGTCACGCGTGTCACAAGTCTGTTATACTTACCTTACACATTGGGGCTGATTCTGGATTCGACGGGATTTGCGAAACCCAAGGTGCATGCCGAGGGGCGGTTGGCCTCGTAAAAAGCCGCAAAAAAATAGTCGCAAACGACGAAAACTACGCTTTAGCAGCTTAATAACCTGCTTAGAGCCCTCTCTCCCTAGCCTCCGCTCTTAGGACGGGGATCAAGAGAGGTCAAACCCAAAAGAGATCGCGCGGATGCCCTGCCTGGGGTTGAAGCGTTAAAACGAATCAGGCTAGTCTGGTAGTGGCGTGTCCGTCCGCAGGTGCCAGGCGAATGTAAAGACAGACTAAGCATGTAGTACCGAGGATGTAGGAATTTCGGACGCGGGTTCAACTCCCGCCAGCTCCACCAAATGATAATCCGGATACGTCCGGTGAAGTACAGAAAGCCCGCACAGCACAAGCCCTGCGGGCTTTTTTGTGTCTGTCGTTGTCCGAGAACATCCGGCTAAATCCAGAGAAAATTGGTACACGTTTAGGTACACGCTATACTGTGGGCCATTAAACGTGTACCAAT
>NZ_JBKFSQ010000037.1:0-42470 GCF_046569525.1 Salmonella sp. 741265055_HSA
CAACTGGATATCACGTGTCCAGGTATAACCCACCAGTGGCAGATTCAGCCCCTGGTCGAGTCGCTCCAGCTCCCCGATGAGAAAGGCACCGGAGCTATCAACGGTTGCCTGATCAAAAGTAATCATTCGTCTGTTCCTTAAATCTTCCAGGAGATTTCTGCGTTGCCGTTAGCGTCACCGGCCCCCGTAAAAAAAGCATCAGGTAACGCGGCTGTTTTGCCTGTCACCTCTGCTGCCGTGATCCCGCCAAGCGGAACCGGGATGGAAGCATCGGCTGATACCACGATGTACACCACGCCCCCTTTTTTAACGGACGAAGCATCAGCACCCACGTTTACCGTCATGTACCCACGCTTCATGGCGTCGCCCGGGAAATTCTTATCAGAACCCACCTGGCGAACCATGTCTGGCTGCGATGTGGTCGGATACGGACGAACGTAGATACCCTTCACCTTGTCGACGGTGTCACCCTCCGCCAGCGGCACGAAAAAGCCGTCAGCGTCGTATTTGCCAGCCAGACCATACGCTGCGAAGGCGTTATCGGATTTAAGGATCACCGGTTCGACGGTTAAGTCCTGCGGGCGAGAGATAGCCCCGGCAATGCCAACAGGCATCCGGTACAGATATGCAGTCATTGGATTATCCTTTGCGGTTAGACCAGAAGTCGGCGTTTTGTTTGTTCAGGGAAGCGATGCTGGTCATGCCCATGCCTGGACGTTGTGCATCGCCCATGGTGCTGCGGGTGTTTCTCCCTTTGGCAATCTCAGATACGGCGTTAAACGCCATATCAACCGATTGTTTAGGTAATTTGCGGATATCAGCGTCACCGACAACCTGGCGAACCAGTGTTTTGTCTGCGGCCGCCAGTACATCACGTTTAAATGCGGTCGGTTTCACCTTACGGCTCAGATCGATACCCGGGATAATAACTTCAGCGCGATAGGCAGAGTCACCAGTAATCGTGGTTTCCTCTTCGTTGTCCTCGCCGTCGCCAGTCGGGTCTTTCTTATCTTTATCATCAGGGGTGTCAGCATTATCACCCGTTGCCGTTCCTTCCAGCTTAGCCAGCAGGGCCTTGAGCAGGGTTTTGATATCGTCCTCGCCGTCGCCGGTCACATCTCCGCCCATCTCCGGCTTTTTGTCCGGCAATGGCTGTTGCGGTGAAAGGTTAATGTTGAGATTAACGCCGCCCGGCAGATCACCTTCATCACCCGTTACAGCCGCTGGCGCTGAGTCCAGCAGTTCGTTCATGGTGTCCGAGTCACCTGTTTTGATGGCCGTGCGCATGCGGGTCCACCAGCTTTTCTTTTGATTTGCCATTGTGTCTCTGTCTCCAATTGCACAACGATTTCCGGCTCTGCCCTTAGGGACAAGAGCCACATGGTTTCCGGTAATATCGACCTGCCTAGCTTTGCCCGGTTCGGTCTGCTCGTACTCCGCGTCATAACCACACGACACTTCGCGCAGACCATCCTCGATTAGCTGAATGGCGCTTTCGTCTTTGACTATAAGGTCAGCCAGCATCAAATCAGACTGGTCTCCGGTCCCGCGTCGAACGTTCTGAAGATGCCCGACAGCAAGCTCTTTCCAGTTTTCGGGATTCACCAGCCGCACATTCCCGTTTTCATCTTCAGGATGCAGGATCGTGATGCTCATCCCTTCAAATGAGGCGAGCGTGGCCGGATGGAATACCTGCTCAGGAGAGCGCGTTACGACTATCTCACCGAACTTGTCAGGCTTGAGGTTTGGCAGATCAGCAGCGCCGTAAAGCTGCTTACCCGTTCGACCTATCGGCACGTCTTTACACAGCAGGGAGCCGTCAGCCAGCTGATAGCGGGTTTCCCCCAGCCGGGTATTGAAAAAATATTTCATGTTTTACCTGCGATTCAGGCGAGATAAGAATGAGGGTTGGGGAAGACGATCTCTTTATAACAGCGGCAGTTCGGGAGCTCGCCAGCGTGACCGGTCATGCCGTCAAGCGTTGGAGGTCGTCCCCATTCGACAAACTTCCCTTCCATCTCCCGATGAGAATGCCGGACGTCGCCATCTTCGGCTGTACGCCAGATATAACCATTCGAGCCGATTGACAGCGCACGCGCCTGATCAAGCGCGCCGGTTGCACGTCCAAGCTCGGTACGGGCGATAAGGTCAGCTCTGGACTTTGCTATATCACCCGATGCTGCAATTTCTTTAGCAAAATGCTCCGCTCTCCCACCGGTCACAACAGCTTCAATCGCCCGATTCTGGATGTCGTATACCCTGTCAGCAGCCTCGAGGGGTAGCGATTTAATGTACTTAACCTGTTCGGCAACGATGGATTTCATCTCCTGCCCTGGCGGGGCATTGCTCACCAGATTGCGTAGCTCACGACTGATGGTTTTGCTGTGTTTCCGCCACTGCTCATCATTTTTGCGCACAATGTCGGCGGTAAAGTTCTCAGCAACCTTCGTCGCCCACGGCGTTATAATTTCGCTGTAGCGCTCCAGGGCCTCCATGATTTCGGTGACGCTATCGTTTGAACCATCGTAGTGCCCATTTACGATATCCCCGGCCGCCCGCGCTATCTGCCGTAGGCTCGTTCGATATCGGATCTCCGCCTGTCGGCTCTGGCGGTTTGTCGACAAGTTCGCCGATGCCTGGTGGCGCTTCGTCTTCGGCATTCTCGATATCCTCGTCGGTAATGGATGCCCCGATGCCAGTAACATCGGAGTTCTCACGCAGGTCGGTCATAGCGGCTTTGGTTGTCATCAGACCTGCATCCAACGCATTGACAATCGCCGTTGTGGTATTCACAGCCACCGTTGAGCGGTCCACATCTGACATCTGCCATAGCGGGTTAAACTCAAACGTGAAATCGTCCGGCAGCGGCTTACCGAGCTCCGAACGATGCATAATGTCCAGCACCCGGCGCACTGGCAGGCGTAAGCGACGTTCCTGCAATGAACTAACCCGGTCATAATAGTTGGCAAGGTCTGCGTCACCCGTTGAGAAACCTTTAGGGGACTGCCCGAACAGGCGCACCAGTGGAATACCAACAGCACCGCTAATCTGCTCGGCGAACTGCGAAAGAATGTCATCCAGACCACTAAAGCTGTACTGGTGGGTTTCGAAGGTATCCTTGGCATCCATTAGCGTCATGCCTTCATTGCTCTGAAACTGGCGGATCAGATCAATGTTTTTCAGCAACGCCTCGAATGCCGGGCCGCCCAGTGCAATAAGCTCACGGAGTTTTTCCACTTTGTAGGTCCGCAGATGCGCTTTGTAGACCAGCTGCGCCGCACCGACAGTGGCGCTGTCGAACGCAGTAAGCCGATCCCAGATACGCTCTACAACCGACATTCCCCATTCGTTCTCGGTCATCTTCTGCTGGAATGGCAGCGTCACCCCATCGAAGCGAATCAGGCGGCTATGGTGAATACGCCAGGCGGGGATGCCCGTTGCGGTGGTCACCACATCATAAAGCTCGGGCTTGCCGAGATTTGGCCCCATCTCTTTAATGCGGCGCGTCAGTACCGGGTTAATCATCCAGCGGTCGAGCGGGAGAATACCCTTAAACTTGCCTTCACCAATGGTTTCGAGCCGTAGCGGGGTAATGGGCGCCTGACCTTCTATCATGATGAAGCCCACCGCGCCGCCGTAGAGACGAGACCATTTCAGTACGTCGTTCAGTGCATCCCAGATTTGCAACTGGTCCAGCTGCGCTTCGAGGGTGCCACGGTCTTTTGCGTCAATCTCAGAAGTGATGCGAATGCCTTTGCGGGTCATGTCGTCGGGGATAGCATCTACCGCTTCACCGATGAGCCAGGATGAGCGATAGGACCATTCCACCAGCATACGGTTGCGGCTGGTGAAGTTCGCCCGGTAGGTTGATGCGGAGTGCTGGTTAGGCGTCTGCATCCCCACGCGGGCGACAAAGTTCTCGTAGCCGTCGGCCGTGGCCTGCACCGTTCGTCGCGAGGCTTGTTTGTTTCGTGCCATCAGGCCTGTCTCCCTAGCAGCTTCCAGATATTGAGGGCTGAATTCATTGGCGCGTAGCTGATCATCACCGAGTCGGCGAGGTTCGGCGACCTGGTACCGTCAGGCTGTTTATCCACAACGATTTTCCCCACGCCGTTAATGGAGTAGGTTGGCTGCGAAAGCTCGATGATGAGTTTGTCTTTGCTCTCCATCGTGCTGCTGATGGAGATAATTTCGTCCGGGTTGTAGGCCATACCTTCAACAACGGCGCGGTAGGTATTCCGGAAGAGCTTGCGTAAGTACCACCAGCTCTGTGCCTTGGCGTTGGCGAAGAAATCCTTGTTCAGGCGTGCAGCCTGCCCATTGTCGCCCCGTACGGCTTCGTCATCAGGATCGAATACCGCGCCGCTACCACGAAACGGTGTGGCAAGTACTGGCGGCCTGCGGGCGGCTTTGCGTAATTCGTTAATGGCACGCGCATCGCCGCGAACGCCAGCGCCCAGACCGTCTTCGTCGAAGCGAAACTCTTCGAGATTATCCTGTTCACAAAAGCCGAAGACCTTCTCAACAGACTGGTAAATGTCGCTGCCCACGCCGGACCATTCCCGCACATTCTCCAGAAGGAAACCGTGACGGGTTGAAAAAGCGTTTTTGTCCCGACCTTCGTCGGCGACGTCCATCGCCCCCAGTCGTTTGCCAGTTGGCTGGATGCCCAGCCTGATATGTGCATCAACAGCAGCCTGTACCCAGTCTGAGGGGATCAGGACACCTTCCGCTGATGCGCTGTAGTTCAGGTCAAGCTCCTGCGCCACTACCACCGGATTGTCGATTTTCTCGCATTCCCTGCGATACCACTCATCATCCTTACGGGGGTCGCTGCGCCAGTGGAATGTGAATATCGGTATCTTTCCGCCGTGTCGTTTCTGCGCAAAAGGGTTCGCCATGCCGTTGACCGAACTCAGGTCAATACGGCAACGGGTGGTTTGCGATAACGCCGCATCAATCAGTAGCGGGCGTTGCAGAAATGCAGCCTCATCCACCAGATAGAGTGTGGTTCGGTCACCACGTCCAATATTGTCACCAGCCTCGCCCTTGATGACCGCGCCTGTCTCAGGAAATTCAACACGCATGTACGGTGCATGCTTCTTCTCATTCCACGACCCACGAAACTCGACGGGCAACGTCTCTACAAACTTGCGCGCCTTCCAGAACAGCGCCTTAGGGTCACCAGTACTGTCGACATATTCCTCTTTACGGGAACCAAAGCCGATAACCATCTCTTTGTTAAACAGGCAAAGCGAACAGGCCATCCCGATCGCCGTCCAGCTCAGCCCCATTTCACGGGATTTTTCGGTGATACCGTTCTCCCGCTTGCCCCAGCGTTCCATAATCCAGTGAATCCACTCTTCCTGTTTCGGGAATAGCAGAAAAGGGATGGTGACCGGCAGGCCATAATCGATATTACGCGGGTCCGTCGTCATGCCCCAGTCGATGATGAACTGAGCCGGGTTAGTACGATAAAACTGCTTCAACGCGGGCAGCATCTCAGGATGCTGGCGAATGCGCTGTAAGCGTTCCATCCGCCATTCAAACACCATCTGGTAATCTGGATGTTTGAAATCGAAGGAGAATGGTAACGGCATAATTAACCCATCATTTTTTTGTATAGCTCCGCTGCCTGATCAGTTGTCAGATCAGTATTTTTTCCTGGTAGAGGCGTTTTTTCTGGTTCACTGGCAGTACCTATACTCCATGCTTCTCTCTCCAGGCCGATCAACGTTTTCAGGCTGTCGCTCAGGTCTTTCAGAGATTTCACACGGGAAGGAAGACTGATGACTTTTTGATAAGTTTCGTTGAGCCGGTCACGGCCTTTATCGTCAGGAGCGAACATGATGTCACCCAGCTGCTCCAGCGCCCCCACATCAGCACACTGCGCACCAAGTTCATCAAAAAGCGTGTTTGTGAGTTCCCGGGCCCGGCGAATATCGCCCCGGTGCTCCATGCGTACCGAGGCTATTACCTCCGCTGTGGCTTCTATCAGTACGCGTTCTGTAAGTTCAGTTTTGGTGCGTACCGTTTTGCGTACTTCCTGTTTGCGTACCAGATCATCAGCCTTTTGCTGAATCCTGGCGTTAAGATCACGGGACCAGTCATCACGCTTTGCGCGCTTGCGGATAGCACCTTCACTAATACCATGATGTGACGCAATTTCACGGAGGGACATCACTCCGGCCCGGTATGCCGTCTCGATGGCCTCCCAGTCCGGTTTTGCCATATCTGATCACCTGCCTGTTTGTCATTATCGCAGACACTCAGGGAATGCCTGCTGTAATGCTTACTTACGTAACCGTTCCAGCAAATCCTTCTCAAATATCCCGGTACTTTTACACTCCACCGGTTTCACCTTGTCGTTACCGTCGGCAGTATCCAGTCCGGCAGTGCCTGTCACCATTACCGAAACATTACTGCCTTCACCGGCACTCCAGACCTGCGCGACGATACGGTAATGCTCCTGGATATTTTGTGTCTGCGGTAACAGTGAACAATCCAGATACAACGAACTCAGTTCCGGGTCATCCCCGGTACCGGCGATAATTCCTGTGGTCTGGTCGTTAACACTGGCTGTGATGGCCTTTTCCCTGAAGTACAGCGCCACGGCATTCAGCAACTCATCCGGTTTACGATTACCGATGAATGAGGTTGATGTCTGTTCGCTCATCCCTGGCTGCTGCCCGGCCTGGCTGTCCTGCTGTTGCTGCCCTCCCGTTTTAACCGGACCATACACAGTAATACAGCCGCCAAGACAAAGTGCGGCAGTGGTGGCTAATATACGGCGCATAGTCATTACCGATAATAAAGCGTTGTACACCCGGCGAGGGACACACATACCAGGGCCAGTACGAATAATTTTGCCTTCATTAATTTTCCTTGTTATCAGGTTTCAGTTCTGCCCGGTCACTTTGTCCCAGGTACGTTCGCATGTGCTTCCGGCGACATAACGCTCATCAGCCTCTTTTGCGAACTTTCCCGCCAGATCGTCAGCTTCGCCAAGCAACTTGGCGAGCAGTATTCCGGTCTCGGCTTTTGCCTGGCTTGCTGCGGCAAGAGCGGAAAGCCTGCCGGTTTCACTTCCTGCGAGCTGCCGTTGTACTGCTGCGAGCTGCTGTTGCAGCCCACCGCGAGCACGCTCAGCAGCATCAGCATCGGCCTGTATTTTTGCCAGTTCTTCATCGGCTCTTTTCCGTTCTTCATCTGCGGCGTGCTGGCGACGCTGTTCTTTCGCTCGTTCGGTTACTTCACGCTGCAATGCAGCGGTCGCATCAGTAAGGTCTCGTTGCGCCCACTGGAATTTCCAGGATGTATCTGCCTCCTGATATCCGCGTGAATAACACCAGTACGCTGCCGCACATAACAAAAAAGCCACCAGCAGTATTTCTGCTAATGGCTTCCAGAATTTTTTAAGCAATACAGGTAACAGATTCATACCAGCACCGATTTTGCTTTTTCAAAGCGCTCTCGCCGATCTCCGATGCCGTTCTGCCCTCCGTTGATTATCTGTGTAATGCGTACCATGTCGCCGGAATATTTCAGACACCCTTTAGTCGCGAAGAACCACGCTGCACTACGGGCAGCATACGTATCCTGTGCCAGTAGATCCGGATGGGCAACGAGCTCAGTTTTGATCCCGTTACCGCAATCACGGTAGTTGTTCAGACCTGTGATCTGAATAAGTCCACGCCCGCGGTAGTTCCAGCCGTCGCCAGGCCCGTTGTTACCCATTCGCTTGCTGTATACCAGATTAGCTATTGCACGCTGTCGCTCGAGCGGAAGCGCCTTCTCACAGGCTTTTCGCCCAAGAGTACTGGCCTGATCTGGAGTGATTCTCCCGGCGCGGATGAATCCGGTCAACCCGGCGATACTGTAGTTGAAGCTCTCCACCAGCCTTGTAAAACCAGCGCTTTCATGTCCCGCCTGAGCAATGAACATGGCCTGATCCAGTGGAGCAGTAATACCGAATTCGCTCATTGCCGCCGTAATATGTGGATACCAGCGCGCGGCCAGTTCGGCGCTGATACCAGCCGCCTGCTGAAATTGAGACTCGTTCATGATTAAACCTTGTTATTATCCCCACCGATACGACCACTGATAAACTTCATTGCAAAGCTGCGGATCGCATCCACGCCGATAAGGCCGACGCCGCCACCAATCGCAACAGACAGGGACTTGGGCCAGCCGAAATATTCCAGCGCAGATGAGAAGGTCAACGTCAGGGCACCACATAGCAGAATTTCGAGTGTTTTTTTCTTCCAGCCACCACTACCGCCAAAGTACGCAATACGCAGGCCAGCCATAAATAACGACATCAGAACAGCGCCCAGCGGCGTATCTCCTCGCCACCAGCTCTGGAACAGTTCCAGCCAGCCCTGCCAGGAATGGGGATCGTTGTGCATTTTCATAAGCCTCACCTCCGATAGCTCGGATGGCGCAGTGTGTGATGAAAGGGGCAGGCTTCACGGGCTGGATTTATCAACCAAGCACGTAGCGGATGATGCCCGGTGCCTGAAAAAGAAAAAGGCCGCCGAAGCGACCTAATGAAATTGGTAATGTGGATACTGCCAAGTTAAATCCGTTAAAGCCTATTAAGAGATTCAGCCTGTACTTCTTGAAGTACCGCTGCCGGCGAATCAGCCTGCACGATTCCCGAGAAGACACAATCTGGATCATTAATCATGTGCCTGGACTTCGCTCTCTTTGCCTCATTCCGGTCCGAAAACTCCTCGGAAACATTTAAATGCTTACCCGACGACATCCCTTTCGGCTTGTATTGAAAAACGTAATAGAACCCCATATCGCCCCCCCTGTGATTTGACACCAAGGGAATATACCACCAAAAAAAACAAAAACCCCGCCGAGGCGAGGTTCTTAATTCTTGTAACGTCACAGGCATAATAACCCATCGTTGGAATCAGATTAGCCATTTTCCGTTAATTTTGCAATAGCTAAATTATTTTGGTCATCGAGTCACGTTTCCCAGAACCTTTTCTGCATACGATTCCTCAATATGGCAATGCTCCACCAGCCGATCGAAAAACAGTTTATAGTTGTACCGCCATACCATTTCCGTTACTCCTAGTGCTTTAAAAATCTCGGTATCTTTGAGACGTGGGTAGCCTCTTCCCTTGCATCTTGGGCATTTTTTATAAACCGGCACGCCCTGCAACTCAGATTTTTTCTTATCGAGAATTTCTCCGCGTCCCCGGCAACGACATTCATTTTTCACATGGCCTTTGCCATCACACGCCTTACACACTACGCGCACCTGCTCACGAACTGATTTCCACACCTCCCAGTCGGACGGAGAAATACCTTTCGTATCTTTTACCCATTTTGGTGGCTTACCATCCGGGTAAGTAACCTTGTTCGTGAAAACCTCAGCATCAATTAATTTAGCACCATGACAGCTACTGCACGTCACCAGGCTGGCCGCACTGAGGGAATAATCGCGAAATACATAACGCGCCATAGTGTCGAGAAATTTTGAGCGCTTACCCTTTTCCATTTTCCGTAATGCCCCATGCCGTTCTGCACGCTGCTCTGCTAATTGCCTGATGTAGGCGATGATATTTTCAGAAGATAAAACCCCGGCTTTTGCCAGATACAATTCAATACCCACTGCGGCTTTTGCAGTAAGTAGCCCGAGAGATGCCATTACGTCAGTAATAGTCAGCGTATCAGACGTTATTCCGCATGGTACTGCGCCGGGCATCATGGATTTAGGTGAAAAATATTTCGGTAAGGACTCAAGATTCATTTCGATGCTCCCGTTTTGCTTCAATGCGGACGTAATTACGAAGAATGCGATATGCCACAGGAAAAGATCCCCGGTATCGATAAATTCGGAGACGCAACCAGCGCATGCGGAGTATCTCGATCAGTTCTGGTTTCATGCGGCCTCCAGCTTTTTTAGCGCACGCAGATCCGCCAGTGCCGCGAGCCTGATTTCCTTCAGCTCCTCGACCGTCCAGCGGTGCGGGGTGTTATTGTTCTCGAGTGCCAGCACCGCCGCCTCCCCGTAACGCTCAACCAGCGCGGCACGATATGCTTCGATGTTCCCTGATTTGTAGACGTTGCAGACATCACACTGAAGATGGATGTTGAAGCGAGTGAAGCGCAGATGCCCGGCGGCAGCCGTACTCCTGTAATGGCCTGCATGCCATGCGAATGCCGTCTTCGTTCCACAGGAGATGCAACCGAGTCCTTCTGCCAGTTCGGTTTCGCGGCAAATGTCATTTACGGCGCGCTGCGTCAAGTCAATCCAGTGTTTCAGCGGCTTAACCGCGGCTTTCCGCTGGCGCCAGGCGGCGCGTTCTTTTTTCTCAGCGGCGCGCTGAAGGGATTGCGCCTTACGTTGCGCGGCTTCGCGAGCTTTTCTGGTCTGTTCTTTGCCGACGGCGCTGGCGCACTGGTACGAGCAAACGATCTGCCCCTCGCGTATCGGGTGAAACCACTGGCGGCATTCTTTGTTTGCGCACTTACGGCGCGGTAATTTAGCCATGTTCACCCCCAGTCCTTTTGGCGTAAGGATTTTGGCGTCCGCACCCGGTGTGCATATTCAGGTAATTTCGCGCTGACAGTCCAGGTAATGAAGTCAGGGTTCAGGCTCTTTTCTGTCCTTACGCCCCGCTTCTGATAATCCGATATCAGCGTGTCGGCCTGCTCGGTTGAGCAGTCGTGATGATGGAACCAGGAGTATTTCATCGCCATCACCCCGCAAAGCTCATTAGCTGGGCGGCGGCGTTCTCCGCCTCGCGCTGAGTACGAAATGTACGTGATAAAATCCACCGCCAGAGCACATCAAGCGCGGATTTATACAACTGCTGAAATTCGACCTCATCCATGCTGGAAAAAGCGATGCTGCGGGGATGTTTGCGAAGGGTGCCGTCCGGTAACTGGATGGCGTCATAGTGGCCAGCCTCAACCGTCACCCATGCGCGGTATGCATCGAAAGATTTACAGAGGCTAATTCCGTTTGTTACCCGGCGGTTTGCAATCTGTTCCAGATACTGTTCAGCCGCATCCAGTAATGCGCTCTCATTCCCGCCATATGCAGCGAGAAACTTTGCATAACCGTTTACCAGTTTGCGTTCATTGGCAGAAATGGTGCCGCCGGTGGGTTCCCAGTATTCAAACCCAAGATTAAGCAACGCGAAAAAGCGGCGATGGAATGCAGGATTCCTAACCTGACGGAACTCAGCCACCAGCACGGCACCGAGTTTAATTTTTGACTGCAGAATTTCGCTGGTCTCCGGCGTAGCGGGGATCAGAATTCCAGATGACTGCTTGATGAGTTGTAATTCGTGCGCCATGGTATTCTCCGTGGCGCATAATTGTCAGGTTACTGGTTGTTCAGGCCAGTGCGATAATTATGATTGCGTGCTTATTGTTAAGTCAATTATTAGAGCCCATCTCTCTGACAACTTCCATAATGGTATCCTTAGACCAGTACAAATCATCTCTTGATAGCTTTCGGTTTGTTACAGAACCGTTTTGGGTTGATAGGATATAGCGATCACCTGATGCAAGTCTAAAAGACAAAAGTTCTATTCCCTTAGCATCAGTTATAGTCACCCGCAAATTATCAGCAAGATCTGATAGGACTCCCTCTGCCACGTAACCCCCCTGAGCGACACACGGACGCGGTTAAAAATTGTCGGCAGCAGCATCAAAGGGATACGCAAATTGCGATATTCTGAAAAATGCGCGCCAGCATTAAGCGCAATGTTAATAAAACCAGTCGTCAGCGCTTTCCCACGTTTCCTGCAGAATGCTCTGTATACGTTTTTTATCGCCATCAGCAGCACCGACGATACTCAGACCATCCTGACTACCTCGACGGATGGTTAAGTTGCAGTTTTCATACTGATTCTGGAGACGGGTAATTAATTCTTTTTCAAGTGCAGGAACGGCACCTTCCGGAAGCTGTTTTGTCCGGCTAATAACAAGCTCAATTCTCATAATTCCCTCTACATTTAACCACTGTATATAAACACAGTATACCTGTTAGAAAGAATATTCAAGAGGTGAATAGCACTTTTTGCAAAAGCTAGAATGTTGTTTCATATCAGATTTTAGGCGGAAAAACCCGCCGCAGCGCGCTGCGACGGCTTCTTTAAGAGGGTTGATAGATAGATTAATATGTAACGGTGCCGGATTCCCAAAATCGCGACATCCAGCCCCCTTCTTTAACTGGTGCTTCAATTACACCATTTGTTACTTTCAGATATAGTGTTTGATATAATTAAGGCTCGCATTTCCATATTGTATTTTGAACCCCGCTTCCTTTTGGTAGGTTGGGATTCATGTTAGCGCTATGGATGTACACGGCTTTTGACTTTCCATATTGCTGACAAGCTTTAACGGCGGTGTCGTGAAGACTATCAAGGCCGTACCACCCATCAGACTGGATGCTTACTTTGTCGCCATCGTTGTACTGAACGGCAGCGCATCCGGATAATAAACATGCAGTAATAATTACAAAGGTTTTCAAACTGAAGTACATAAACTACTCCTTATATTATTGGAGGGATTATACATCACTTCACCTCCTGCTGTGGTGCTGCGGGCAGTGGCATCCAGTGCGTAACAAAGATGTGCTCAATACAGTTCATCTGATTGCCGCCTCGCATGTCAAAAAATAGTCCAGAATGCTCATCAAAATATGAAACATAACGATATCCCAACTTGTTATGAACAATTACTTCTTGCTCGTCTTCTGGCATCCGCTCACTACAGCTTATCCAACCATCCGGAATTACCGGCGCTGACTGCTCTTTAATATGCAGTCGTGGCTCACCGTCTTTCGGTTCAGGCCATTCGCGCTTCTTGTTCACCGCCAGCTTTTCCACCATCGCCAGGGCAATCTGCTCGTCAGTAATACCAGCGCGGCGTTGTGCATCCCATAACAGGAATTGCATATCAGCCCATTCGCTGAGGTCGCCAGGTTCTGCGGCAGTTTCCAATGCCTCTTTCGAGAGGTGCTTCAGTGGACCGATGGGGCCAACATCGCCGAATGTGGCATCAGACCATTCAGCATGTTCACGGCGAATACGTTCGCGTTCTGGTACTGGTTGCGAGACTGTGTATAACGGGATAACGCGATACATATCAGCATCCTTACTGACAGGTTCAACTGTGAACATTTCGCAAAAACCGAATGTACGTAAATCCCGCAGTTCTTCAGCGTCAGTCCACGCCACAGGTTCAGCGGTAAGCGCTGCCAGCGCACGCTTCAGCACAATAAGAATTTTGGCGTCGTCATCGTTCAGGCCAAATGGAATATCGTCGCGAGTGTTTTCAAATTCAGCGATGGTCTGCTGTAGCCATTCTTTGGTAATAGTGGTCATCTCAATACATCCTCCACACTGATTAACCCCTTACGGCTCAAATAGTCCATTGCGGCACCGTATAACTTGCTGTTCGGCTTGGCGTTTCTGAGTGAGTGGGCCAGACGCTTAATCCACATCGTGAATTCTTCCACTTGCTTTTCTGCTTCTTCCAGTTGCTCCCGCGCATCCCGCATATCATCACGCAGCGCCAGCGCTACGGCCTCTGTTGCGTCTTTTTCCCGCTGGAGTTGAATATTCTCGTCAAGCAGCGCCAGCATGGTGGCGGGGTTGGCTGCGGCGATAAATTCCGCGTCACGTTTCTCAACAGTATGGGCCAACGTCACTTCTTCACCGCAAAGAGAAAATGGCGTTACCGTGATGCCATTGAACAGTGATGAGGTGCGGCGCCAAGTCCCCGGCGTAGCCTTTTCCGCCACTTCACGCAGCGCACGTTTGTCGATTGTCATGCTGCACCTCCAAAAATCCATTGGTTACCTGCGTGCGCCTGGAATTTGCAGGACGTATCAGGCATAACCAACTCATGAACCACTTCGCCTGTTTCAACAAAGTAGTAGTTGCTGTCTGTAACGTTGTTGATGAAGAATGCCTCACGCTCGCGCCATGACATCTCACCGAGAATACGCTGCACCTTTTTGGTGATTGGTCGGTAATCAGGTTCTATGCCAGCCAGTTTTGCCGCCGCGTAGTTGTGGTGGCCATCCATCAGGATGGTGTATTGCTGCCCACGCAGAACTATCGGGTAAACAGATACGATAAAACGCTTAAATCTTGCCGCTCTGTCGTTTACCTTTGCCTTGTCGAGGTAGCGCTGACTGCTGATAAGCGGAGCTTTGATGTTGCTCATTGGGCTACCCCCTTGTTGATGCTCATTTTGGGTGCTCCATAAACCTGCATTACCTGGCTTTTCTCCAGTGCCGGTAGCGCTGAAAATCCGGTTGTCTTGTTGCAGCTATAACGCTTCAGGTCATAATCAATTACTGCCCGCTGGTCACGAAAAACGCCGCACCGCCCGTGGCGGATGAAACCTCCGCGCACTAACGCGATCTGCAGATATTTCTCCGCCGTGGTTCGGTGCACGCCGAACATCGCAACGACGTCGTTCGTCGTGATGCGCCCCTGCTCTTTCACCAGACCGATAATCCGCTCAAGAATAATCATCCGTTCTCTGTGTGTTTTAGGTCGGGCCATTTTTAACCCCTTATTTCACGATCCGGAGGTGGCTAACGTTTTTCCGGTAGCTTCCCCAGTCAAAATTCACCCACATCCCTCCGTCCATCTGGAGGCGATCGATAACCCTCGCGCCCAGTGAATCCAACAGCCCCTCGTGGTTAAGATTCGTCAGAACGCCAACAGGTCGCATCGATGAGAGACGGCGATCGATAACCTGATTGAGAATGACCTTCTCACCACTGCTCCCGCGCTGAATACCGACTTCATCCAGTACCAGCAGGTCAACTTTGCAAAGGTCATCAAGCAGGGACGCTTCTGATTGCCCACCGTCGTAGCACTCACGAACCCTGAGCATCAGGTCAGGAATGGTTACCACCAGAACGCTATGACCGCCGGCCAGCAGATGATTTCCGATTGCCGCCGCAAGATGGTTTTTCCCGGTTCCCGGACCACCACTGAACACAAAGCTCGCAAATCCACTACCGAAGTTCTGGGCATAACTTTTTGCCATCGTGTACGCTTTTCGCTGCCCCTCCCCGCTTACTTCGTAGTTAGCAAACGTACAGCTACGATGGAGATCCTGAATGCCAGATCGCCCGAAAATCTTCTCGGTGCGGGATTTCTGATTCATCCTGTCAAGCTCTTCACTGCGTTTACGCCCTTCGGCTTCCTGCCATGCCCGCCACTCATCAGCAGTCGAGAATTTCGGCTGCACACTGGCTGGGATAATTCTTTTCAGGCGATCAAGCGCACTGCCAGTACCGATTACGTTTTTCATCGTTACCCCCTGAATCCGGTAGGAATGGTTTTGTCTGGCGCAGAAATGTGGTTCACATCTCTGCCAGCTCTTCGGTCGTTGAGAGCGAACTTCGGTTTGAATAGTCCCTGGTAGCCGTTGGCAATGCTTGTGTTGATGACGTTTACCGGATCGTGGCCTTCATCCAGGCACTCCTTCAGAAGCCTGAAAGCTTTTGTTACCGTCAGTTCGGTTTTTATGGGCTTTCCGGATTGCTGGCGGTATGTGACCCATTCGTTCCACGACGCAGCATTCAGCCATTCGGGAACAGGAATACTCAACGGATCAAACTTCACTTTTCCCTTAGGGGGATTAAAGGGGGTTAGATCTTTTATATTTGTCTTTGGAATAATGTCTTTGGTGTTCCCTGTTTTCGGGGATGCCCTTCCCCCTTTTCGGGGATAACTATCCCCGTTTTCAGGGATGGCTGAATGGGGTAAAACGCTATCCCTGTTTTCAGGGATAACTATCCCCGTTTTCGGGGATGCCCTTCCCCCTTTTCGGGGATAACTATCCCTGGTTTCGGGTACAGAAATAATCCATGTGGCAATTTCATCATCAGGAAAAGACACCGGACATTTTGAGCAATGTGGCTTGGAATAAGCCCATTTATCCAGGTTTGTATTAATCCCTATGTATCTTGTTTGACCAATACGGCGCAGGATAATGATGTTACGATAGGCAAGACTCAGCACCGCTTCGGATACATGCTTTACCTTCAGTGTTGTCTTATCTGCAATGAGGCTGTTGGCAATACGATCTGATTTTTTCGACCAGCCATAAGTCAGCCGGATAATCGCATTCAAAACACGGAACTCACGCCCCGATAGTTCAACGATACACAAGGCGTCCTGGATCTGATTAGCTAAACGTAAATAGCCATTTTCCAGATCAGCCATACGGCACTCCTGTTGCGTCGGTACCGGCGCAGGGAATTTGTATATTTCAGCGGTATTTGACATACTCATCTCCGCAATTACCTACCGTTTTTGCACCAGAAAGCCGTTGGTGACCCCTCACCGCGGCTTTCGCCTTTTTAGTTGCTGCCATTTTCAGTCCCACCCCAGCGCATCCGGCCTGGCTCGTTCAGCCTTTAGCCCGGCATCAGCGAGAATCTCTACTGCTGTGAGATAGTTTCTGGATACCAGTACCGCTTCCGGTGGCGCGGCCTGAATCCCAAGAAAAGCCAGCTCTTTCGCCATGTTGCAGAAATATCCCTCAGCTTTACGCCTGCTGACTGTCGACTCGCTGATGCCCATATGCTCGGCGTATGATTTCTGCCCTACTGATGCAAGCCGGTTGAGCAGGACGCTCTCTATCTCAATCGGGTTGATTTCTGGTGGGTCTAACTTTCGTGCAATTGCGTTCTCCATGGGTAAATATCCTCTATGGTTATTTGGCTGATGCCTCTTGGCTTGGTAAGCCATCGGTTGGGTTTGGGTATGCTGCTGGGTCAATCTCGTGAGGAGTGACTTTCCATTCAAGAATTTCACATAACGGCAGGATGCGACGGGGAGGAATTACTCCTTTTCTCAGCCACTTGCCTACAGCTTGAGACGAGATACCAAAATGTTCGCCGATGCTCATTTGAGTCATGTGGTTACTGATTTTGATTTTTAATTGGTTGTCCATTTGGCTCTCCAGTTCTACGAGTTGGTAGCTGGAGATTATCACGTAAAACTTTAGGTTCCAACAAAAATCAATCTAATAGTTCCAATGAATAAAGAAACTGAAGGTTGTAAAATGTGAATATGAACAAAAATCTTCATCCCATTTTCGCCAAGCGTATCCAGCAAGTTCTGGATGAGAACGGCTGGTCTATGGCTGACCTCTCACGGCGCGTAATGCTTTCTCACACATCTGTGAGAAAGTGGGCCTCTGGCACGTCTGTAGCCAGCGGAGAGCGCTTGAAAAGGTTATCGGCGGTGACCGGAAGGCCTGAATATTGGTTCTTCATGGAGCCAGGGGATGAAAGTGAAGGCGAAAGGGCTGAACCTAAACCCAGAGTCCTTGATGAAAAAGAAGAAACATTGCTTTCTCTTTTCAATCAACTCCCGGAAGCAGAGAAACTGCGTGTTATCCTCCATACAAAAGCAGTCCTCCAAGAGATGGATCTGCTGAAGAACAACGTTTTTGATCTAATTAACGACCTCAAAAAATAGAACCAAAGAACTCATCCATACAGGTAGCACCTCTTTAGGTGCTATTTTTATGCCCCAAGATAGAACTTTAGTTGCACTTTTTGCTTTACAAATCGAACCTTTGGTTTTATTGTTAGTTTCATCGACAACAAGCGCATCGTTGTCAGGTGTAAAACGTTCCGCTGGCCGGCGATAAGGCAAACGAGGGTGAGAATGATTGATTTCGCACGTAAACCAGCTCGACAGCAGGCCGTCCCGCTCAACCGGATTGAGGTTTTAATCCGCCGCCTCTGCTACCTGCTGGCGCAGAAAGGAGATCCGGATGCTTAAACAATGCGGTTACTGCCGCAAATCCATTGATGAAGGCAAAGAAGTAAAAAACACCCTTCTCTATCGCAACGGCTCGCAACTGGCGCGCAAAGAAAAGGAATATTGTTCCAGGCAGTGCGCTGAATACGACCAGATGGCGCACGAAAGTTAAATAGTAGTTCCGAAATATGAAATGAAAAATTCGCCATTAATTTGGCGTGGCTTCATACACCCTGAATTTAAGACTGGAGAAATTATGGAAATCGTAAAAATCGAAATGAACCTGAAAGCAGTTAATAAGAGCATTGCTTTATTCAATTGCGAAAAGAAAGTCTCAGGCGTTATTCACTCAAATTCAACTGGCGAAACTACTGTGATTCTCGACGGTGGATATGTACTCGGAAAGTTCGACTGTCCTCATTGTGCTGTAGAAGCCATTTCGCTGCTCACAGTCAAGGTAAGTGATGGAGAACAAGCAGGGTTTGGTAATTACCGAAGTTACAAGCTTGATTACTCAGAAAAATTTTATCAGACCATCCATTAAGAAAACGCCCACCGAAGCGGGCGTGCCCTGTCCGGTCCAACCGACCAAAGCGTACCGGACATAACAACCTGATATATCGGGGTGCTGTTAAGGCACCTCCATTCTACACGAATCGAGGATAAAGTAATGAGTGGAACTAATCCTGTATTTTTAGTCCGCAGAGCAAAAAAGCAATCCGGTAATAAAGATGCGGTGCTCTGGTGCAGCGATGATTTTGAGGCTGCAAATGCAACGCTGGATTATTTGTTGATTAAAACCGGCGCAAAGCTGAAAGATTATTTTAAAGCTGTTGCCACTAATTTCCCTGTCGTTAACGAGTTGCCCCCAGAAGGCGAACTGAGCCTCACTTTCTGCGATTACTATCAACTCGCTAAAGACAATATGACCTGGACGCAAATCCCCGGCGTCACCCTGCCATCATCTGAAGCCGCCGCCGCGGCGCGCCAGCATATCGTCGACGGTGTTGATACCGAAACAGGCGAAGTGCTGGAAGACCATACCGAAAATTTTGGTAACGAAAGCAACAGCCCTGCCCAGGCAACAGCTCCAGCCCCCGAGCTGACTGTTGTCGCAACTATGCCTCTCCGTCAC
Source organism: Salmonella sp. 741265055_HSA (assembly GCF_046569525.1). Lineage (NCBI taxonomy): Bacteria > Pseudomonadati > Pseudomonadota > Gammaproteobacteria > Enterobacterales > Enterobacteriaceae > Salmonella > Salmonella sp. 741265055_HSA. The sequence goes on from NZ_JBKFSQ010000037.1 coordinate 18,916, forward strand.
CGCGTTCTTGCTCAGTACATAGGTGAAGGTGAGTATCTTTATCACGTCGACGCCTCCCAGAAAAAAGAAATTCTGCGTCTCGAAATGGACACCGATAATTCATATGTCCAGAACCTGCTGCTTGCCGCCGAGAATGTTGAAGCGTTCAAGAAAGCCATTGAACATGACATTCACAAAATAGTGAATGCCGTTAAAAAAGTATTCCCTGTCGATGGAAAAACTCCTGAACTGGCGACTGTTATCCAGTTCCTTAAAACATGGTTCGAGACGGAGCATATCGATCGCGGTTTGCTCGTTAAGGAGTGGGCGAAAGGCAACCGTGTATCGGCTATTCAACGCACTGAAAGCGGCGCCAACGCTGGCGGTGGCAATAAGACTGACCGTAACCCTGATTACGAACACACTCTCGATACTCTGGACGTAGAGATTGCAATGGCCACTTTGCCTATGGACTTTAATATCTATGAGCTACCTGGCAGCGTTTACCGTCGCGCAAAAGAAATCGTAAAGAAAAAGGAAAGTCCGTTCAAAGAATGGTCCGCAGCACTTCGCGCAACGCCCGGTATCCTGGATTATTCCCGCGCCGCTATTTTCGCGCTGATCCGAAGCGCACACCCTGAGTTTTATCACTACCCCGGACGCCTTCAGGGGTATATCAACGCCAACTTAACGGAGACTGATCACGAGAACCCCACCGAGGAAGCTCTCACGGCTGCCCGACACACTCCGGAAAAAGACGCGGTAGAAGAAGCCAACCGACAGCTTGCCGCCGCGCGCGGTGAATATGTGGAAGGCATCAGCGACCCGAACGACCCAAAATGGGTGAAAACCGGGACAAGCCAGCCGACCACCGAACCTGAACTGGTTAAAAATGTTGGCAACGGTATTTTCGACGTGTCCGCTTTAATGCAGAACTCATCAACTCATGGCACAGAAACGAATCCGGAGACCACCAGCAATGTGCAGGTTCAAAAAGCTGACAGTGATGAAAAACAGGCTGGTGATGCGGTGCAGGCAGGCGAAGGCGATCTGGGTACTGGTAAAGAAGCAGTTACCGTAGAGAACCAGAATCAGGCTGAGACGCACCAGAACAACGATTCTGTGAGCCAATCTGAACCTGAGGCGCAACAAAACGTACCGGAATCGCAACAAGAAGAGCCAGAAGCAGCCTGGCCGGAATACTTCGAGCCGGGCCGCTATGAAGGTGTACCAAACGAGGTTTACCACGCCGCCAACGGGATCAGCTCAACTCAGGTGAAAGATGCTCGCGTGTCGCTGATGTACTTTAACGCGCGTCACGTAGAGAAGACTATCGTCAAAGAGCGCTCTCCAGTGCTTGATATGGGCAACCTGGTACATGCTCTGGCTCTACAGCCGGAAAACCTCGAAGCGGAGTTCAGCGTAGAGCCGGAGATCCCTGAGGGTGCTTTCACCACCACCGCCACCCTGCGCGAGTTCATCGACGCGCACAACGCCAGCCTGCCAGCGCTGCTGAGTGCTGACGATATCAAAGCGCTGCTGGAAGAGTACAACGCCACCCTGCCGTCGCAGATGCCGCTTGGAGCTTCGGTAGATGAAACCTATGCATCGTATGAGCAGCTTCCCGAAGAATTCCAGCGCATTGAAAACGGCACCAAACATACAGCCACGGCGATGAAAGCCTGCATCAAAGAGTACAACGCCACCCTGCCCGCGCCGGTTAAAACCAGCGGCAGCCGTGACGCGCTGTTGGAGCAACTGGCAATAATCAACCCTGACCTGGTCGCTCAGGAAGCGCAAAAATCGTCGCCGTTGAAAGTCTCTGGCACGAAGGCCGATCTGATTCAGGCCGTGAAATCAGTCAACCCGGCAGCGGTATTCGCCGACGAATTGCTGGATGCGTGGCGGGAGAACACCGAAGGGAAAGTGCTGGTCACCCGCCAACAGCTCAGCACCGCGCTGAACATTCAGAAAGCCCTGCTGGAGCACCCGACCGCCGGCAAATTGCTGACTCACCCAAGCCGCGCTGTCGAGGTGAGCTATTTTGGGATTGATGAGGAAACCGGGTTGGAAGTTCGGGTACGCCCTGACCTTGAGCTCGATATGGGCGGCCTGCGCATTGGCGCCGACCTGAAAACTATCAGCATGTGGAACATCAAGCAGGAAGGCCTGCGTGCGAAGTTGCACCGTGAAATCATCGATCGGGACTATCACCTGAGCGCGGCCATGTACTGCGAAACTGCGGCGCTGGACCAGTTTTTCTGGATTTTCGTCAACAAAGACGAGAACTACCACTGGGTCGCCATCATTGAGGCGTCTACCGAGTTGCTGGAACTTGGCATGCTGGAATACCGCAAAACAATGCGAGCGATAGCAAACGGCTTCGACACTGGTGAATGGCCAGCGCCTATCACAGAAGACTACACCGACGAACTGAACGATTTTGATGTGCGCCGCCTTGAAGCGTTGCGCGTACAGGCATAAGGGGAAAATCATGGAAAACACAAATATTGTTACCACTGAGCAGCAGGCACCAAACACCATTTCTGCCAGTAACGCAATTTTTAACGTTCAGGCACTGGGTCAGTTAACAGCTTTCGCTAACCTGATGGCAGACTCACAGGTGACGGTACCGGCACACCTTGCAGGGAAACCAGCCGACTGTATGGCTATCGTTATGCAGGCTATGCAATGGGGCATGAACCCTTACGCTGTGGCGCAGAAAACACACCTGGTTAACGGTGTTCTTGGTTACGAGGCACAACTGGTCAACGCAGTAATCGCAAGCTCCAGTGCCATTCATGGCCGTTTTCATTACCGCTATGGGGGTGACTGGGAGCGCTGCACCAGGACACAGGAAATCACACGCGATAAAAACGGTAAAAATGGGAAGTACACCGTCACTGAGCGCGTTCGTGGCTGGACGGATGAGGACGAGATCGGCCTGTTCGTTCAGGTTGGTGCCATTCTGCGAGGTGAATCTGAAATCACCTGGGGAGAACCTCTTTACCTCTCCGGCGTTGTTACCCGCAATTCTCCGCTATGGGTTTCAAACCCTAAACAGCAAATTGCTTATCTGGGCGTTAAATATTGGGCTCGCCTGTACTGCCCGGAAGTGATCCTCGGCGTGTACAGCCCTGATGAGGTTGAGCAACGAGAAGAACGCGAGATTAACCCTGCTCCAGTCCAGCGCATGAGCGTACAGGAAATCACCAGCGAGGTTAGCACCAGGACCAGCGCGCAGGAGTCGGCAGCTAACGTTGATGCTGTTGCCGACGATCTTCGCGAACGCATTGATACAGCAAGTTCCGTTGATCAGGCAAAAGCAATCCGTGCGGATATCGAATCACAGAAAGCGTTGCTGGGTACTGCGCTGTTCACCGAATTAAAAAACAAAGCAGTGAAGCGCTATTACCAGGTCGATGCACAGAATAAAGTCGAGGCAGTGATCAACTCAATTCCAAACCCTGGCGAACCGGAAGCCGCAGAGATGTTTGCTAAAGCTGAAAGTACGCTTGGCGCTGCTAAACGTCATCTTGGCGACGAACTGCACGATAAGTACCGCATCACCCTGGACGATATGAAACCGGAATACATCGGCTAATTGCATCGGGAGGGGTTACGCCCTCCCGCCTGAGGAGGTTTTATGCGCCTTATAAATCGCAGTAAGCAATCCCCATTGGGTCGTCGCGCATGTGATGTTGCACTGGCGGCGCATCATGAGAAGTTCGGCGATTACGGCAGACAAAAGCACGTTACCAATTACACCGTTGTAGTGGATGGCGTAAAGGTTCCTGTCGAAGTAGTTAACCGGGCCACCAGCTACGTAGCCACCGCAATGATCGGCGTTCGGAAACTTAGAAATCTGCCGGCACAGGCAAACTGAATATTAGCGATGGCCCGCTGCGGGGCCACTGGAGAAAACGATGAGCAAAAAAATTAGAGACTTTGAATTGATGAGCACCCGCGAAATTTGCTGCCAGCTCAGGATTTCTTCCAGGACGCTGGAGCGTTACCGTAAGCGACCAAGCGACAACAACCCATTCCCGGAGCCTGACTGTTCATATATGGGTGGCTCCAACAAATGGCTTAAAACCAAAGTCAATGAGTGGCAGGTCAGGGAAATGTCACGACCAACACGCCGTCCAATGTCGCATCTGAATCTGCCCCGTGACAACAAAGGTCGGCTCATCCGGTCTGACGTGGCGTGAACTCCAGAACATCGGGCTCGATGATGCTCATCAGTCGGGCCCACCATTTACTATAAGCTTCTCTCATTTCTTCGATATAGGTGTATTTGTCGTACACCGACCACACTCCAGGCAGTTTATGCCCGAGCATCATCTCAGCAATATGTGGTTCAGTCAGCTCGGAGAAATTCGTTCGCGCAGTTCTGCGTAGATCATGGATCGTAAAGTGCGGAACCTGCTCGTTATAAGCCTTCAGCATGAACTTAACAAGGTTGCTGCTGATGCTCATATGAAAGCCTTCGCTCATCGGCTTGTCTGCATATTTTGAGAAAACAAAACGGCCCGGTGCCAGCTCAATGGCTCGTTGTATCAGCGGGAGCATTTCAGGGATGATCGGGCGGATTATCGGCTTCTTACTTTTCCGTCCCGTTTTATGATTTTCCCACGGTACGGTCCAGACGCCCTCCTCAAAATCGAAATGCGAAACTTCAGCCTGACGGAGTTCACCGACCCTGCACGCCCATATCAGAGACAATTTATAAAGAATCTTGTTTCGCTCAATAAGGCGGGAATCCTCAATAGCTCGCCAGACAATCGCAATTTCTTTGCGATCCAGTGTTCTCTCCCCCATTTTCTTCTGAATACCAAAATCACGACCGGACATTTCAGAAAGTGGGTTAACCTCAAGCAACTGGCGCTTCACTGCCCATGAGTAGCACTGCCGACCGTTACTAATTACTCGCCGGGTGATCTCAGTGTATCCCTGCGCCAGTCGGTCCAGAACTGTAAGCCAGTTGTGCAGCGTCAACTGATGCGCTGGATACTTACCCAGCTTAGGGAATACATGCAGCTCAAACGAACGCAGTATTTGATCGGATGTTTCTTTCTGAACGCATACCATCGCATGCCATTCTCTGAAAAGTTCCTCGAATGTGTACTGGCTGTTGATTTTAGCTTTATCGAGGCCTTGCCTGATCCGCGGATTTTCTCCACGGGCAAGAATGGCGGCCCACTTAGTTACCTCTTCGCGCGCGGCCTTCAACCCGAATTCCGGGTAACTGCCGATCGTCATCTTGTCCTGCTTACCCAGGAAACGGAATCGGTAGAAAAAAGTGACGGCGCCCTTTTTGGAAATGCGCACCCACAGACCGTCCCGGTCTGCCTTCTCTTCAACTTTATCGCGTTCGCGCCCGAGGCACGACTTTAGATAACTATCTGAAATAGCCATGATTTATCCCTGCATGTGTCCATCAGAACGGAAGATTCTGTGTCCATCATAGGATATGGACGCACTGGTGGACACAAAAACCATGACTCATGATGTCGTAGGTTGACTGTACATGCAACCAGTATCATTTTTGTGAGCGCTTATTTTGCGGGGATCTTGAGAGGATTTTGTCGTAGGTTTGCGGAGGGTGGCGGGGTATCAATTATCGATGTGAGCAATGATCGAAAAGTTACGTATGTTCTTCATAGAGATAAATTATTATGCCTTACGCCTGGTTGACCAGACTTTAGAGGTCGCTGTTCTGAGCTTAACGTCTGTTTTAACTGAAACGCCGCATTCTACACTACAACGCTAAGGCGAGGAAATGTTCATAGTGTAAGGAGAGCGGGAACTGGAAAACGCCTCGCTTTTTCCTGTAAAACACCGCAACGCAGGAAAAGCGCATGTTTATCGGGACAACAACCCAACGCGGCAGGTGTACCGTTGGGCAAAACGTTTACTGGCGCGTTTCGATTGAGGTAGTTTCGACGCGAACAAGGTCCGGCGGGAGGGCAACGTTTAAAATCACCGGCTGCCAGGCGTCGCGCTCCGCCAGTTTTCGGGAATAGCCGCGGGCAACCAGAAAACCGCCCACGCCGCCCAACACGGCCCCGCTTAATGCGGCAAGGTCAGATCCAAACAGCATCTGAAAAAGCGCCGCACAAAGAAATAGCCCCGCTAAAGGCGACATATAGACCAGCAACGCCGAACCTAAAAGGCTTTTTTCGGCGATGCCCAACTCGACTTTCTGCCCCGGCGCCAGCGGCTCCGCGCTTGGAACAACAATGGTATGCGTGGTTTGCGGCCCTAATTTATTCAGCACGCGACTGCCGCATCCCGCACGGGAGGCGCAGCTACTGCATGACGCTTTAACGTCGCAGCTCACCACCGCCTGACCATTCTGCCAGGAGATAACGGTTGCCCACTCTTTAATCATTGTACTGCCCTGAATTTGATACTGTCGGCAATGCGCTTCGCCGTTTGCGGCGGAAGCTCGCCGACAATGGTGATTTCCGCGTTGTCGCGAACGCTGCTATAAACCGTTCGGCGCCCGGTGCGCAGCATCTGATCGCTGCTGTTTTGCGTCGCCCGGTTCACATTGACGGAAAAGCTAAACAGACCGTCAGAATAAAGCCGCGATTCGATAGGCAGGTTATCCATCGTCGGCAACGGACGACGGCTGCTGGAAACTTCGCTAAAGCCTTGCGGTACCCAGGATGGACTCCAGTTAAATTTCGTTTTTTCGCCACCGGGAACAGAAAGCAGCGGCGGCAGATTCGCCTTCGCCAGCGCCTGCATGTTGCTGCCGATATCCTGACTCACCGTGAACGCAATAACGCGGAACTGCTCCAGCGTCTCGCCATCGCGATCCAGCAGATCAACGCGCATCGGCAGTTTAGTGTCCATGTCCATCCAGACGATATAGCTGTAACGCGTACCATCGCGCGCCACAACGCGGATAACTTCGCACAATCTGTCTGCGATACGGGTACGTCCGACAGAAATAAAGTCGTAGTAAGGCGCCAGGCGCTTGAAGTCGGTGTAAATCAGGGAAGGCAGAGAATCGACAATATAATCACCGTTCAGGGTGAACGGCTCAAGGCCCGGTTCAAAATAACTGATTTCATTACCACGCTGTACGACCTCCCGGCGGGGACCGTCCAACTGTAGCAATTGCGCAAGCGGGCGACTATCCAGGCGTGCGTGTCGATAACGTAGAGATTCAACGCCTTGTTTCGTGATGCTGACGAATGACAGCTCGTAATTCAGTGACTGACTGGCGATGTTCATCTGCTGCAATAACGCCCCGGACGCAGGGTCGGCCGAGGCGTTTACTGAGAAGAACAGGCTAGCCGCCACAAGGGACATGGCAAACCAAAGTTGCTTCATTACTGCGATTGCGTTCCTAAAGTTTGGATTCCTGGCACCTGTACCGCGGCTTGCTGGGTTTGCGCCTGCTCAAACTGAAGCTGTTCGGAGTGCAGTCGGCGCTGCAGTTCATAGTCCTGCAACATGGCATTAATGCGACGACGCTGCTCCTGTACCTGCTGTTGCTGACTGCCGACAGGCGCTGCTTCAGAAGGCACTCCCAGACTTACCGGGCTGGCTTTCCCCATCATAGGCAGGGTATTGAAAACCGGCGTTTCAGGTTGTTGGGATGTTTCAGATTGCCCATTATAGTGCTGGACACCGACGATAACTGCAAGTGAAACGCACGCCGCCACGCCCATTTGGGTAAGCTGCGCCGCCCACGGACGCACTTTTTTCCAGAACGGCATTTTCTGCCATTGCTGCGGAGCGGGTTGGGCCTCAGGGATTAATGGCGACACCTGACGTACTGGCTCGTTTTCAATAGCGGCCATCACGCGAGCGGATATATCGAAATGGAGAACGTCAGGCGTATCCCCCCGCATTGAATCGCGGATCAGGTGATAACTCTCCCAGGTTTTCTGCATTTCCGGGTCGTGCGTAAGCGCTTTGAGCAGCTCACTATCCAACGTTTCGCCATCCATCAAAGCGGAAAGTTTTTCTTTCTGCATGCCTAATACCTTTTCCAGTATCCCGCTATCGTCAACGCCTGATAAGCGGTTGAACTTTATTATCAATAGCTTCCCGCGCCCGGAAGATACGTGAACGCACCGTCCCCACCGGACAATCCATGATAGCCGCTATCTCTTCATAGCTCAGGCCATCCAGCTCCCGTAAGGTGATTGCCATACGTAAATCTTCCGGGAGGGACTCAATAGTTCGGAAAACTATCTGTCTCAGTTCTTCTGACAACATTAAGTTCTCAGGGTTCGAAATTTCTTTCAGCGCGCCGCCGCTTTCAAAGTTTTCTGCTTCAATCGCGTCTACATCACTGGAAGGCGGACGACGCCCCTGCGCAACCAGGTAGTTCTTCGCGGTATTGACCGCAATGCGATACAACCAGGTATAAAAAGCACTATCCCCCCGGAAAGAATCCAGCGCGCGATAGGCCTTAATAAATGATTCCTGTACGACATCGGGAACGTCGCCCGATGGCACATAGCGGGAAACCAGACTCGCCACTTTATGCTGGTAGCGCACTACCAGTAAGTTAAAGGCTTTCTGATCTCCCTTCTGGACCCGTTCAACCAGGACCTGGTCCGTTAACTGCTCGCTCATCCGAGGTAATGTCTCCCCAAACCAAATTTCCACGCGCTTTCGAAACGCCACTCCATAAGCCGCACTATGAGCAAGCAACAGGTTAGAGTGTCTATGTTTCGTAAAGTTCCGTTACGCATTTGTTTTTGTTTGTCATGTTGTAGACAGGTCTTATCTTCCATTATAAGTCTACAGATGCTGAACAACGCACTATCTGTACAGAAATGCCCATTTCGTCGTTTGCAGAGTAACCTAACAGCATCTTTATTTCACTACAAAATCCGACGCTAACACCCTGCCCTATAAAATATTTTTTGCCGTTTATCTCTCGCCGTATTTTTATTTTATGTTTAATAAGCACAACACCAGCGAAATCATCACGTGCTTTTTAGCGCCATATAGTGCTAATCTGCCGCAACCGTGTTTAGTAAATTAAACAAAAAACCATGATGACAACTCCTGAACTGTCCTGTGATGTGTTAATTATCGGCAGCGGCGCGGCCGGGCTCTCGCTGGCGCTGCGTCTGGCTGAAAAGCATAAGGTTATCGTCCTGAGTAAAGGGCCGGTGAGCGAGGGCTCCACGTTTTATGCGCAGGGCGGTATTGCCGCCGTGTTTGATGAAACCGACAGTATTGCGTCGCATGTCGAAGATACGCTGATTGCCGGCGCCGGAATTTGCGATCGCCACGCGGTGGAGTTTGTCGCCAGCAACGCTCGTACCTGCGTGCAGTGGCTTATCGATCAGGGCGTCCTGTTTGATACGCATGTCCAGCCAAACGGCAAGGAGAGCTATCATCTCACGCGTGAAGGCGGCCATAGTCATCGCCGTATCCTTCATGCCGCCGACGCTACCGGAAAGGAAGTCGAAACCACGTTGGTCAGTCGGGCGCAAAATCATCCTAATATTCAGGTGCTGGAACGCAGCAACGCCGTTGATTTAATTATCTCCGATAAAATGGGTCTGCCGGGGCCTCGCCGGGTCGTCGGCGCCTGGATCTGGAATCGCAATAAAGAGTGGGTTGAAACCTGTCATGCGAAGTCGGTGGTGCTGGCGACCGGCGGCGCCTCAAAGGTTTATCAATATACCACTAACCCGGATATTTCCTCCGGCGACGGTATCGCGATGGCCTGGCGCGCAGGCTGTCGGGTCGCTAATCTGGAATTTAACCAGTTTCATCCCACCGCCCTTTATCACCCGCAGGCGCGTAATTTTCTCCTTACCGAAGCGCTGCGCGGCGAAGGCGCATACCTTAAACGTCCGGACGGTTCACGGTTTATGCCGGACGTTGACGAACGCGGGGAACTGGCGCCGCGCGATATTGTCGCCCGCGCCATTGACCATGAGATGAAACGACTCGGCGCAGACTGTATGTTTCTCGATATCAGCCACAAGCCTGACGATTTTGTCCGCCAGCACTTCCCGATGATCTATGCGAAACTGCTCGATTTGGGGATGGATTTAACCAAAGAACCGATTCCCATTGTTCCTGCCGCGCACTATACCTGCGGCGGCGTGGTCGTCGATGATTATGGTCGTACCGATGTAGACGGCTTATATGCCATTGGCGAAGTCAGTTACACCGGCCTGCACGGCGCTAACCGTATGGCGTCCAACTCGTTGCTGGAATGCTTAGTGTACGGCTGGTCCGCAGCAATGGATATCGACAGGCGAATGCCTTCTGTCCACAGCGTTGACGCCCTTCCCGCCTGGGATGAAAGCCGCGTGGAGAACGCCGATGAGCGGGTGGTGATTCAGCATAACTGGCATGAACTGCGCCTGCTGATGTGGGACTATGTGGGAATTGTGCGCACGACGAAACGGCTGGAGCGCGCCCTACGGCGTATTACTATGTTGCAACAAGAGATTGACGAGTATTACGCCAACTTTCGCGTCTCGAATAATTTACTGGAGCTGCGCAATCTGGTGCAAGTGGCCGAACTGATTGTGCGTTGCGCGATGATGCGTAAAGAGAGCCGGGGGCTGCACTTTACGCTGGATTATCCGCAACAACTGGCTGAATCAGGCCCATCGATCCTTTCGCCGTTAACGCCTCACATAAACAGATAAAATGCCTGGGTCAGCGCCGTATAACTTTCAGAATAATGCTGGTCTGACCCGCGAATCACTAATCTGTCGCTAAAGCACTCCCCGGCTTGCGGGGAGAATGCGAGCAAAACCCGGTGCGGCAAGCGCGCTTCGTTTTCCGCAACGTCAGTACGTAGCCGCAAATGCCATCCCATGTTGAGCGCTTGCTGCGTAAAAGCGTTACCTATTTGTTCCGGCAAGACTACGCAAAAAAAGCCATCTTCGGTAATACAATCCGCCGCAATAGCCAATAACGTCTGGTGATCCAGCGTAGCGGTGTAACGCGCCTGCTCCCGCTGCGGCGTGGCGCATTCCACACCGGGTTCGTAATAAGGCGGGTTGCTGATAATAAGATCAAAGCGTACCGTCTGGCGAGGCGCCCAACTCTGAATATCGTCAGTATGCACCGTTATTCGATGCGGCCAGGGAGAGTGAGCCACGTTTTCCTGCGCTTGCATGGCAGCCCCGGCATCCAGTTCCACGGCGTCAATAGGCACATTGTCATCCGTCCGCTGCGCCAGCATTAACGCCAGCAGACCGCTTCCAGTACCGATATCCAGAATTCGCTTTACATCCGCGACCGGCGCCCACGCCCCGAGTAAAATACCGTCAGTTCCCACTTTCATCGCACACCGATCGTGTGCGACAAAAAACTGTTTAAACGTAAATCCGTTACGACGAAGAACGGAGCCAGACTGAGACATGTAAAAACAACCTTGCAAAAAACGGCGACAGCGCCGAGTGAAAACAATACCTGAGAAGGGATATCCATACAAACAGATGAAGATTGCGGCCGTAACGTCTATAATCAGCGCCCCACACAGAGGTAGAACATGACTGTAACGACTTTTTCCGAACTTGAACTCGACGAAAGCCTGCTGGATGCCCTCCAGGATAAAGGTTTCACTCGCCCGACCGCCATTCAGGCTGCCGCCATTCCGCCTGCGCTCGATGGCCGTGATGTACTCGGTTCTGCGCCGACAGGCACCGGTAAAACGGCGGCATATCTGCTGCCGGCGTTGCAGCACCTGCTCGACTTTCCGCGTAAAAAATCGGGGCCGCCGCGTATTCTGATCCTGACGCCAACCCGCGAACTGGCAATGCAGGTTGCCGATCACGCTCGTGAACTGGCTAAGCATACTCATCTGGATATCGCCACGATTACCGGCGGCGTGGCCTATATGAACCATGCTGAAGTGTTTAGCGAAAACCAGGATATCGTGGTCGCCACAACGGGCCGTCTGCTGCAATATATAAAAGAAGAGAACTTTGACTGCCGGGCGGTTGAAACACTGATTCTTGACGAAGCTGACCGGATGCTCGACATGGGCTTCGCTCAGGACATTGAACATATCGCTGGTGAGACCCGCTGGCGTAAACAGACGATGCTGTTCTCCGCCACGCTGGAAGGCGATGCGATTAAAGATTTTGCCGAGCGTCTGCTGGAAGACCCGGTTGAGGTTTCCGCCAATCCGTCAACCCGCGAGCGTAAGAAAATTCACCAGTGGTACTACCGTGCCGACAATTTCGAACATAAAGTTGCGCTGTTGAAACACCTGCTAAAACAAGACGATGCAACCCGTTCTATCGTGTTTGTACGTAAACGTGAACGCGTCCATGAACTGGCCGAAACGCTGCGTCTGGCAGGGATCAACAATTGCTATCTTGAAGGTGAGATGGCGCAGATCAAACGTAACGAAGGTATTAAGCGTCTCACCGACGGTCGCGTTAACGTGCTGGTCGCGACCGACGTCGCGGCACGCGGGATTGATATTCCTGACGTCAGCCACGTCATTAACTTCGACATGCCGCGCAGTGGCGATACCTATCTGCATCGCATTGGTCGTACAGGCCGTGCGGGCCGCAAAGGCACTGCAATCTCGCTGGTAGAAGCCCACGACCATCTGTTGCTGCTGAAAATCGGTCGCTACATCGAAGAGCCGCTAAAAGCGCGCGTCATTGATGAGCTTCGCCCGACCACGCGTGCGCCCAGCGAAAAGCTGACCGGCAAACCGTCGAAAAAAGTGCTGGCGAAACGCGCCGAGAAGAAAAAAGAGAAAGAAAAAGAGAAGCCGCGTGTGAAGAAACGTCACCGCGATACAAAAAATATCGGTAAGCGCCGCAAGCCAAGCGGTACGAAGATGCAGGAGCAATCCAGCGAAGAGTGATGATAATGCCGGGTTCGTTAACCCGGCATTTTTTTATCGATGAATAGACGTAAAAAAAACGGAAGACGTATAAACGTCTACCGTTTTTTACACCCCAAGTCGGTATAATTCGTGAATCTTACAGGCTTTCGGTAAAGGTACGAGCGATAACGTCGCGCTGCTGTTCCGGCGTCAGGGAGTTAAAACGCACCGCATAACCAGAAACACGAATAGTCAGCTGCGGGTATTTTTCCGGATGCTTAACCGCATCTTCCAGAGTTTCACGACGCAGAACGTTAACGTTCAGATGCTGACCGCCTTCAACGCGTACTTCCGGTTTAACTTCCATCGGAATTTCACGGTATTCGATCTCGCCCAGTTTGCTGACAGCCACAACTTCATCTTCAGCAAAGCCGGATTTTGCAACGATGCAGCGCGCTTCGCCTTTTTCGCTGTCCAGCAGCCAGAAGGAATTCAGCAGGTCGTCGTTAGCGGCTTTAGTAATCTGGATACCTGTAATCATGTGATGCCTCCCCAGGCAAAATTATTTGATTTCGGTCGGCCTAATCCCGGCCAATTGGTAAAACCATTGTTGCTTGAGTGTATATATACCCTTCGATCACCCTTCATTCTTTGATTTAAATCAATAAAAACCACACCATAAAAAGGGTGATGAAGGGAATTTATTGTTTTACATCAACTTACACCATTCAGACCTATAAACTTTTTACATAAATTTTCAACTATCTTTTGTAGGTAACCGTTTTTGTAGCACGCAGGATTTTGCACTGCAGAAAGAAGCAGTTAAGCTAAGGGAACTGGAAATTCGCAGGAGAGCGAGATGGCGACTGAGTTAACCTGGCACGATGTGCTGGCTGATGAGAAACAGCAACCTTACTTTATCAATACGCTTCACACTGTTGCTGGCGAGCGTCAGTCGGGTATCACGGTCTACCCGCCGCAAAAAGATGTGTTTAACGCCTTTCGCTTCACGGAACTGGGCGACGTTAAGGTGGTGATCCTGGGACAAGATCCTTACCACGGCCCCGGCCAGGCACATGGTCTGGCGTTTTCCGTGCGTCCTGGGATCGCTCCCCCGCCGTCATTAGTGAATATGTACAAAGAGCTGGAAGCCTCCATTCCCGGCTTTGTTCGCCCCGCGCACGGTTATCTGGAAAGCTGGGCGCGCCAGGGCGTACTGTTACTGAATACGGTGCTCACGGTACGGGCAGGCCAGGCGCACTCTCATGCCAGCCTGGGGTGGGAAACCTTTACGGATAAAGTGATAAGCCTGATTAACCAACACCGCGAAGGGGTCGTCTTCCTGCTGTGGGGCTCGCACGCCCAGAAGAAAGGCGCGATTATTGATCCACAGCGCCACCATATTCTGAAAGCTCCGCATCCCTCGCCACTCTCTGCGCACCGCGGATTTTTTGGCTGTAACCATTTTGCGCTAACGAACCAATGGCTGGAACAACACGGCGAGAAAACTATCGACTGGACGCCAGTATTACCGGCTGAGAGTGAATAACGTTGGCGACTCGCCGTTTTATCGCCCGGATAACGGCGCGAAAGCGCCTTGTCTGACCGGGCGGTAGGAAGTACATAATCGGCCCGGCGCGCGTTGCGTCACCGGGCTGCAGCCCTTACGCTTTATTCTGTCGCCACCACTCGGCGAGCAGTACGCCTGTCGCAACCGACACATTCAGGCTTTCCACGTTCCCGGTGCCGTTAATTTTCACGCACAGATCGTCGGGTTCGCGCGCCGCTTCCGGCAGGTAGTCATATTCACGGCCTAAGACCAGCACCATCTTTTCCGGCAGGGTCGTACTAAAGAGCGCCTGACCGCGATCGCTGGACGTCGTCACCACGGTGTACCCCGCCTGACGAAAATCATCCAGTACGTCAACAATGCTTTCACCAGTGATCGGCTGGACATGCTCCGCCCCGCCTTCCGCGGTACGAATCGCCGCGCCGGACTCCAGCAACGCCGCATCCTGTACCACCACGCCTTTCACGCCGAAGTGCGCGCAGCTACGCATCATGCCGCCCAGATTATGCGGGTTAGCGACATCTTCCAACGCCAGCACGCAGTCTTGATCCGCCGCCTGCTTTACCCATTGCTTAACGGTCGTACCGTTACGCTTTTTAATCAGGAAACACACGCCACCGTGGTGCTCAGTCCCGGAAGCTTTTGCCAGTTCGGCTTCATCCACCACATGGTAGGCTTTACGATTCGCCGCCATCCAGCGCAGCGCCTCTTTAAAACGCGGGGTCACGCTTTGGATAAACCATGCGCGCACGATGGCGTCAGGACGGCTCTGGAATAGCGCCTGGCAGGCATTTTCGCCGTAGACGCGTGTCTCTTCCGCACGCTGGCGACGCAAAACTTCAGGGTCGATAAAACTTTTACCGCTAATACCACCATGATCGACTTTTTCAGGCGTTTCATCGCCTGGCGCGCGTGACACGGTGCGCCACGGCGAAGTTTCATGTTTACGGTCACGGCTCTGATTATTTCGCTCATCACGGGCGGGGCGACGTCCACCGTCAGTGCGAGACTTTGCTGGGCGGCCTCCCCCTTTCCCGGTACGCGGGTTATGGGTGCGTTTATCAGAGTCATCATCACTACGGACATACATCACTTTGACTTTGCCGCTTTTGTTTTTTAATTCATCGTTCATGCTTTTCTCCACCAGCGCTGCGCGAAGCGCGAAGATTACCCGATGTGCATCCGGTTAGCCATGATTTCGTTTAAAAGCTTGCGACTATTGTACTCATTGAATAAAACACATTGTTGTTTAGCACAGACTCCTCGATAATATGTAACATTATAGAAACATCCCGCGCGTAGCGGGACGTCTTCCGACGTATTCAGAGGTTAGCTATGAACACCGTTTGTACCCATTGTCAGGCCATTAACCGCATCCCCGACGATCGGCTTCAGGACGCGGCAAAATGTGGACGCTGCGGTCATGAGTTGTTTGACGGAGAAGTCATTAATGCGACCGGCGAAACGCTGGACAAACTGTTGAAGGACGATCTTCCAGTGGTGATCGACTTCTGGGCCCCCTGGTGCGGCCCTTGCCGTAACTTTGCGCCAATCTTCGAGGATGTCGCAGAAGAGCGCAGCGGTAAAGTCCGTTTCGTCAAAGTGAATACCGAGGCGGAACGGGAACTCAGCGCCCGTTTCGGTATCCGCAGCATCCCGACGATTATGATTTTTAAACATGGACAGGTGGTCGATATGCTTAATGGCGCAGTGCCTAAAGCGCCTTTCGACAGCTGGCTGAACGAAGCGCTGTAAACGCCACGGGGCGCATCTTGTGCCCCGTTTTCACCTCTGCCACAATAGCGTTTTTCTCCGCAAACGCTTTCTATGACCAATAACGCTGTCCTTCAGTTACGCGCCGAACGGCTTGCGCGCGCTACTCGCCCTTTTCTTGCCAGAGGCAATCGGGTTCGCCGCTGTCAACGCTGCCTGCTGCCGCTAAAATCTTGCCTGTGTGATACGTTAACGCCTTCTCAGGCGAAAAGCCGTTTTTGTCTGGTCATGTTTGACACTGAACCGATGAAACCCAGCAATACCGGCCGGCTGATAGCCGATATTTTGCCGGATACCGCGGCGTTTCAGTGGTCGCGTACCGAGCCGCCGCAGGCGTTGCTGGAGCTGGTACAGCATCCGGATTATCAGCCGATAGTGGTCTTTCCTGCGTCCTACGCCGGCGAAGCGCGCGAGGTCATTTCCACCCCGCCCGCCGGGAAACCGCCGCTGTTTATTATGCTGGACGGCACCTGGCCCGAAGCACGTAAAATGTTTCGTAAAAGCCCTTATCTGGATCATCTGCCGGTCATTTCCGTCGATTTATCGCGTCTTTCAGCTTATCGTCTGCGTGAAATCCATGCCGAAGGGCAATATTGTACCGCCGAAGTCGCCATAGCGTTGTTAGATCTGGCGGGAGATACCGAGGCGGCAACCAGTTTAGGTGAACATTTCACCCGTTTCAAAACGCGCTATCTGGCAGGAAAAACGCAACATCCGGGAAACGTCACAGCATAAAATAGCGAAAGCGTTTAAAATTATCCGGTCACTTCTGTGTAAGGGAAACCGGTATGAGCCAGCAAGGACTGGAAGCGCTACTGCGACCAAAATCGATCGCGGTGATTGGCGCATCAATGAAGCCCCACCGCGCGGGTTACCTGATGATGCGTAACTTGTTGGCGGGCGGATTCAATGGCCCCGTCCTTCCCGTGACGCCCGCCTGGAAAGCCGTTTTAGGCGTCATGGCCTGGCCGGATATCGCCAGTCTTCCTTTCACCCCCGATCTGGCTATTTTATGCACTAACGCCAGCCGTAACCTGGCGTTACTGGACGCGCTTGGCGCGAAAGGGTGTAAAACGTGCATTATCCTTTCTGCTCCCACGTCGCAACATGAAGAACTTCTTGCCTGTGCCCGGCATTATAAAATGCGTCTGCTGGGTCCAAACAGTCTTGGGCTCCTCGCGCCGTGGCAAGGGCTGAATGCCAGCTTTTCTCCCGTCCCGATTAAACAGGGCAAGCTCGCTTTTATTTCCCAGTCTGCCGCCGTGTCCAATACCATTCTTGACTGGGCGCAACAGCGTGAAATGGGCTTTTCCTACTTTATCGCGCTGGGCGATAGCCTGGATATTGATGTCGATGAACTACTGGACTATCTGGCGCGCGACAGCAAGACCAGCGCGATTTTGCTCTATCTGGAACAGTTAAGCGACGCCCGCCGTTTTGTTTCCGCCGCCCGTAGCGCTTCACGTAACAAACCGATTCTGGTGATTAAAAGCGGCCGAAGCCCGGCAGCCCAGCGTTTACTTAATACCAGCGCGGGAATGGACCCTGCGTGGGATGCGGCCATCCAGCGCGCAGGCCTGCTGCGAGTCCAGGATACGCACGAGCTTTTTTCCGCCGTCGAAACACTGAGCCATATGCGTCCGCTACGCGGCGACAGACTGATGATTATCAGCAATGGCGCCGCGCCTGCCGCGCTGGCGTTAGATGAGTTGTGGTCGCGTAACGGCAAGCTGGCGACGTTGAGCGAAGAGACCTGCCTGCAACTACGGCAGGCGCTTCCCCCGCACATTGATATTGCCAATCCGCTGGATCTGTGTGATGACGCCAGCAGCGAACATTACGTCAAAACGCTGGATATCCTGCTCGCCAGTCAGGATTTTGACGCGCTTATGGTTATCCACTCTCCCAGCGCTGCCGCGCCGGGTACGGAAAGCGCCCATGCTCTGATCGAGACGATTAAACGCCACCCCAGAGGCAAGTTTGTTACGCTGCTGACAAACTGGTGCGGCGAGTTCTCGTCTCAGGAAGCAAGACGGCTATTCAGCGAAGCCGGCTTACCAACCTACCGCACACCGGAAGGCACGATTACCGCGTTTATGCATATGGTGGAATACCGGCGTAACCAGAAGCAACTGCGGGAAACGCCAGCGCTGCCGAGTAACCTGACGTCCAATACCGCTGAGGCGCATAATCTGTTACAGCGGGCGATTGCGGAAGGCGCCACCTCACTGGATACCCATGAAGTACAGCCGATTTTACACGCCTATGGGCTGCATACGCTCCCAACCTGGATTGCCAGCGACAGCGCTGAAGCGGTGCATATCGCCGAACAGATAGGCTATCCGGTAGCTCTCAAGCTACGCTCGCCCGACATTCCGCATAAATCTGAAGTTCAGGGGGTCATGCTTTACCTGCGAACCGCAAGCGAGGTACAACAGGCCGCGAACGCCATTTTCGATCGTGTAAAGATGGCCTGGCCGCAGGCGCGGATTCACGGTTTGCTGGTACAAAGCATGGCTAACCGCGCCGGCGCGCAGGAGCTTCGTGTGGTGGTCGAGCACGATCCGGTATTTGGTCCTTTGATTATGTTGGGTGAAGGCGGCGTAGAGTGGCGTCCGGAAGAGCAGGCGGTCGTCGCGCTGCCGCCGCTCAACATGAATCTGGCGCGCTATCTGGTGATTCAGGGCATTAAACAGCGGAAAATTCGCGCCCGTAGCGCGCTGCGTCCGCTGGATATTGTCGGTTTAAGCCAGTTGCTGGTCCAGGTTTCAAACCTGATTGTCGATTGCCCGGAAATTCAGCGTCTGGATATCCATCCGTTGCTGGCTTCCGCCAGTGAGTTTACCGCGCTGGATGTGACGCTGGATATTGCCCCGTTTGATGGCGATAACGAAAGTCGACTTGCGGTACGCCCCTATCCCCACCAGCTTGAAGAGTGGGTGGAGATGAAAAATGGCGATCGCTGCCTGTTCCGTCCTATCCTGCCGGAAGATGAGCCCCAACTGCGACAATTCATCGCACAGGTCACCAAAGAGGATCTTTACTACCGTTATTTCAGCGAGATCAACGAATTCACCCATGAAGATTTAGCCAACATGACGCAGATCGACTACGATCGAGAAATGGCCTTTGTGGCCGTGAGGCGGATGGACAACGCTGAAGAGATCCTCGGCGTAACGCGCGCGATCTCCGATCCTGACAACGTAGATGCCGAGTTTGCCGTATTGGTGCGTTCAGATCTCAAAGGGTTGGGTTTAGGACGCCGTTTAATGGAGAAATTGATTGCCTATACTCGCGATCACGGATTGAAGCGGCTGAACGGTATTACGATGCCGAACAATCGCGGCATGGTCGCGCTGGCCAGAAAACTGGGATTTCAGGTCGATATTCAGCTCGACGAGGGCATCGTGGGATTGACGCTGAATCTGGCCAAATGTGATGAATCGTGAGTAATGTACTGGAAATGTTGACCACTTTAACGGGTACTGATGTTATTATTGCTCGCTTATGTCGTCTGCATAGCACAGAGGACCCTTCAATGAACAGAGAAGAAATGCACTGTGATGTTGTCAAAATTTAAGCGTAATAAACATCAACAACACCTTGCCCAACTCCCTAAGATTTCTCAGTCAGTTGATGATGTAGATTTCTTTTATACTCCTGCTACTTTTCGGGAGACACTGCTGGAGAAAATCGCCAGCGCGACGCAGCGTATTTGTATCGTTGCCCTGTATCTGGAACAGGACGATGGGGGTAAAGGTATACTCGACGCGCTCTATGCGGCTAAACGGCAGCGTCCTGAACTGGACGTGAGGGTGCTGGTCGACTGGCATCGCGCGCAACGCGGGCGCATTGGCGCAGCAGCCTCGAATACCAATGCAGACTGGTATTGCCAACTGGCGCAGGAAAACCCCGGCATTGATGTCCCGGTTTACGGCGTACCGATTAATACGCGAGAAGCGCTTGGCGTACTGCATTTTAAAGGCTTTATCATTGATGATAGCGTCCTGTACAGCGGCGCCAGCCTGAACGATGTCTATCTCCATCAGCATGACAAATATCGCTACGATCGCTACCAGCTGATTCGCAATCGGCAAATGGCAGACATCATGTTTGACTGGGTGACGCAGAATCTGATGAATGGCCGTGGTGTGAATCGTCTGGATAATACCCAGCGTCCGAAAAGCCCGGAGATTAAAAACGATATCCGCTTATACCGTCAGGAGCTGCGTGATGCGTCATATCATTTTCAGGGTGACGCTAATGACGAGCAGCTCTCCGTTACGCCGCTGGTCGGGCTTGGCAAATCCAGTCTGCTGAACAAAACCATTTTCCATCTCATGCCCTGTGCGGAGCATAAGCTCACCATTTGTACCCCTTACTTCAATCTACCAGCGGTACTGGTGCGGAATATTATTCAGCTACTACGCGACGGAAAGAAAGTCGAAATCATTGTTGGCGATAAAACCGCGAATGATTTTTACATTCCGGAAGATGAACCGTTCAAGATCATTGGCGCGTTACCCTATCTCTATGAGATTAACCTGCGCCGCTTCCTGAGCCGTTTACAGTATTACGTCAATACCGATCAGCTTGTGGTGCGTCTGTGGAAAGATGACGACAATACCTATCATTTGAAAGGGATGTGGGTAGATGATAAATGGATGCTACTCACCGGCAACAATCTGAATCCTCGCGCCTGGCGTCTGGATCTGGAAAACGCCATTCTGATCCACGATCCTAAGCAGGAGCTTGCCCCTCAGCGGGAAAAAGAGCTGGAACTTATCCGAACGCACACAACCATCGTAAAACATTATCGTGACCTGCAGAGCATTGCCGACTATCCGATAAAAGTGCGTAAATTGATTCGCCGTCTGCGCCGGATCCGCATCGACAGATTAATTAGCCGTATCCTGTAATCGAAGCCCCGTCCTGTACGGGGTTTTCTCTTAGGAGTGAACTGGTGCGCGTGTTGATTCCTTTTACGGTGTTGTTTCTCTCCGGGTGCAGCCATCTGGCTAACGACCGCTGGAGCGGTCAGGATAAAGCCCAGCATTTTATGGCATCAGCGATGCTATCGGCAGCCGGTAATGAGTATGCGCGTCACCAGGGAGTAAGCCCTGACCGCAGCGCAGCGATAGGGCTGATGTTTTCTTTGAGTCTCGGAGCCTCAAAAGAACTCTGGGACAGCCGCCCGGAAGGCAGCGGCTGGAGCTGGAAAGATTTTGTCTGGGATGTCGCTGGCGCGACAACCGGTTACGCTATCTGGCAAATGGCGCGATACTAAAGGCGCAAGCCCTTTCCTTTACGGTGCAACATCAGCGAAACCAGGAAAGCCAGAACGGCCATCGCGGTAACATACCAGAAGAACGAACTCTCCATACCGACAGACTTTAGCGACAGCGCGACATATTCCGCAGAGCCGCCAAATAACGCATTTGCTACCGCGTAAGATAAACCGACGCCCAGGGCGCGAACCTGCGCCGGAAACATCTCCGCTTTCAGGATCCCGCTAATCGAGGTATAGAAACTCACAATCAATAGCGCGCACATCACTAAAGCAAATGCGGCATAAGGCGACGTCACATTCTGCAACGCGGAGAGAATTGGAACGGTGAAAAGCGTCGCGAGTGCGCCAAAACATAGCATAGAGGTGCGCCTGCCAATCTTATCGGATAACGCGCCGAATAACGGCTGTACCAACATGAAAACACACAGCGCGACCGTCATAATGCCGCTGGCGACATTGGCATGCATACCTGCTGTATTTACCAGATATTTCTGCATATAGGTGGTGAAGGTATAAAAGCACAGCGAGCCTGCCGCGGTGAAACCAAGCACCATCAAAAAGGCTTTGCGATTACGCCACAAACCTTTCAACGAACCGGCTTCTTTTAATGCGCGAGTCTCATACTTCGAGGTTTCATCCAGCTGGCGACGTAGCCATAACGCCACAACCGCCAGCACGGCGCCCAGCGCAAAGGGAATACGCCATCCCCAGGCACGAAGCTCAGCATCCTCCAGAACCTGCTGCAAAATCACAACGACCAGCAATGCCAGTAGTTGGCCACCGATAAGCGTAACGTACTGAAACGAGGCGAAAAATCCCTTACGACCTTCAAGCGCAACTTCACTCATATATGTCGCGCTGGTCCCATACTCTCCCCCTACCGAGAGCCCCTGAAATAACCTTGCAATAAGTAGCAGCGCCGGTGCCCAGGTGCCGATGGTATCGTAACCAGGTAAGCAGGCAATCACCAGCGACCCCATGCACATCATGCACACCGAAATCAACATTGAGGCTTTGCGCCCGCGTCGATCGGCAATGCGTCCAAACAGCCAACCACCGATAGGTCGCATTAAAAAACCGGCGGCAAAGACGCCTGCCGTTTGCAAAAGCTGAGTGGTGGTATTACCAGAAGGAAAGAAGATATGTGCAAAATAGAGCGAGCAGAAAGAGTAGACGTAGAAATCAAACCATTCCACTAAGTTTCCGGAAGAGGCCCCCACGATAGCCCATATGCGTCGCCGCATCTCCGGAGCCTCAGCGTTGTTTTTATCTATACGCTGAATAATTTCTGCCATACTGTTCTCCTTGTTGCCAGGCTTAATCGGCCTTTTATTTTGGAGATTCAGATTACGCGAGACCAAAAAGTAAATAAAGTGTTAATTATTTGTTTGCTAATTTTTATCCCCACCGTGCCTGATGCTGGCGTTTCCGTTTCAGATAGTCTTCGTCCTGACGAATTTTATCCCACCAACCTTTGAAAACCGTTGCCGCCGCGGCCTTAATAGGATCATTACCCCGTGTATTCAGGCTGCCGTCTTCGGCATACTTTTTACCGCCTTTATAGTTAGCGTATCGCCTGGCGCGGGTGTATCCCATCTGAATAAATTTACGCGCCATGTCCATACCAACGAAATCATCCTGCTGCCGGTAAGCTTCGAACAACTGGTAGATTTGCTCTGCGGATTTCATCGCCGATGCTTCATCTTTATAGCGCCAGAAAGGAAGAATTTCGCTTTTGTAGGGTTCAACCAGTAGCACCCCCTGCTCGCCTCGTCCAACCTGATACAATTCAGGCTGCTGGCGGAAGTCGATGCTGGAAAAGTCCTGCTGGTAGTTAAAAGGTTTGATAGCCAATGAAAATCCTCACTGCTTATATAAGCACGTATAAAGGATAGTTCATCGTTAATGATTGGGTGGGTTGTGCTCTTATCAGTTCTACAAGAGCACCAGCTTCGTAGGTGGGATAATTCCTGTATGCCGGATAAGGCGGAGCTGCCATCCGACGGTGCCGGTTGCCTGATGGCGCTGCGCTTATCAGGCCTACGATTTTACAGTTACCACACACGCAAAAAAGCCCGTCCAGACGGACGGGCTTCTTCACTTGTCTGATGCCTGGCAGTTTATGGCGGGCGTCCTGCCCGCCA